>JAKLHH010001402.1 GCA_022710245.1 Myxococcota bacterium | reverse complement strand
CACACCCTGTCCTGTCCTCCACACCCTGTCCTGTCCTCCACACCCTGTCCTGTCCTCCGCACCCTGTCCTGTCCTCCGCACCCTGTCCTGTCCTCCACACCCTGTCCTGTCCTCCGCACCCTGTCCTGTCTCCACACCCTGTTCCCCGGCGCTGGCGGCAGCCGCACCCGACTCCAGCCCGGGCCAAAGCCTCGCCCGCTCCCTCGAGGAGCACCCAAGCGCGCATCACCGTGGGCTTGTCCCCGGCGCCCCAGTCGCGCGCAGGCGCCTGGCGCACGGCCTCTCGTCGCGGGAATGATGCGCGGCGACGCAACGGAGCGCAGGCTCGCGCTCAGCGCCGCGCCACCAGCGAACAGAAAGACAAGCTCCTCGAGGGAGGGGGCGAGGCGGCGGCGCAGCCGCTGGCCCGGGCGTGAGGGTTCGAGGTGCGTCATCGCTGACGCCAGTCGAGTTGGTGAGGCGGCAGACGCGATGGCGCACCGACCCGTGCGACGCTTGCCACCCTGGCACGAGCCGGCGCGAACGAGCGCCGAGGAGGCGCGGGGCCAGCGCAGAGCCAGCGCGGCAGAGGCGGCGCGGAGCCAGCCCGGCGGAGGCGCGGCAGAGGCGCGGCGGAGGCGCGGGAGAGGGGGCTGCAGAGGCGCGTGGGAGGCGCGGAGGGTTCGCGCTGGCAGGCGCAGCGCAAGACACGGAGGCAGACGCGAGGAGCGTGGTCCGCTCGTTGCACATGCGGTAGGCTCAGGATGTCACCACAACCGGCTGGACTCCGCTGAGCTGATGCGCCGTCTCTTCGCCCCCGACTCCCGCCTCCGCGTGGCGCTCGACCTCGTCTGGGTCGGCGCCTTCGCGGCGGCCTTCCTCTGGCTCGCGCTCGGCGCCCGCGGCGCCGGCCAGCTGGAGCGCGGCGTCGCGCTGGAGCTCACGCCGGGCATCCAGGAGCAGGGCCTCTACCGCCGCGGGCAGCGCCTCGGCACCGTGGTCCTCGAGGTGCGCCGCCAGCCGCAGGGCTGGCAGCTCGACCGCAGGCTGCTCGTCGACGGCAAGCGCGCCGCGCTGATCCGGCAACGCCTGCGCGCCGACCTCAGCCTCGCCTCGCTCTCGCTCGACGCCGACGTCAGCGCGCTCGGCGACCTGGCCGGCGTGCCGCGCTTCCTGCTCCACCAGCTCGGCACGAACCCGAGGCTGCGCCTCTCCGGCGAGTGCGACGCCGAGACCGGCCTCTGCCGGCTGCTCGGCGCCGCCGGACGGTTCCCGCTCAACCTGCCGATCACCGCGGGGCGCGGGCCTGTCCTCTCCACCGCGATCTACCCGCTCCTCGCGCGCGGCAGCCTCGGCCGCAAGCTGGAGCTCTCGCTCTTCGACCCGCTGGCGCTGCGCACGCACCTGGTGACCTTCGTCGTCGAGGAGCGGGAGACGCTGCGCCTGCGCAGCGGGACCCACCGCGCGGTGCGCGTGCGCTGTGACGTGCAGGGGATGACGGCGAGGGTCTGGCTCGACGAGCGCGGCCTGCTGCTGCGCGAGGAGATGCCCCTCGGCGTCGTCGCCGAGCACGAGTCCTGGAGGAGCCTGTGAGCGACCTCGTCCTCGAGCTGATCCAGGTCCGCAAGACCTACGGCTCGTTCACCGCCCTGGGCGGCGTCGACCTCACGCTCCCGCGCGGACGCGTGCTCGGGTTCCTGGGGCCGAACGGCGCCGGCAAGACGACGACCTTGCGCCTGATCACCGGGCTCCTGCGCCCGAGCTCCGGGACTATCCGCGTCTGCGGCTTCGACGCCCTGCGCGAGCCGCTGGAGACGAAGCGTCGGGTCGGCTTCATCTCCGACCGCCCCTACCTCTACGAGAAGCTGACCGGCGCCGAGTTCCTCCGCTTCGTCGGCGGGCTCTGGCGCATGGAGCGCGAGGAGATCGCCGAGCGCTCCGCGCAGTGGCTCGAGCGCTTCGACCTCGCCAGCTGGGCGGGAGAGCCGGTGGAGTCGTACTCGCACGGCATGCGCCAGCGGCTGCTCCTCTGCGCCGCGCTCCTCCACCGGCCCGAGCTGCTGATCATGGACGAGCCGATGGTCGGGCTCGACCCGCGCGGGGCGGTGCAGCTGAAGCCA
>JAKLHH010001401.1 GCA_022710245.1 Myxococcota bacterium | reverse complement strand
GGCCGCGAGCTGATCCTGCGGGAGCTGCGGCCGAGGGTGAAGGCCCTCGCGCAGCGGCTCGAGGTGCGTGGCATCCTGCGGCGCCCGGCGCCGGCGAGCGCCCGGCCGACGCCCGTCCCTGCTGCCCGCCGCGCGGTCGCGCCGGGCCCGACGCCCGTCCCTGCGTCGGCGGGCGCCCTCGCGGGGGTCAGTCAGCGGATGGCACGCCTCGCCAGTGGCAGACCCCAGCTGGTGCTGATCGGCGTCTCGACCGGCGGCCCGGTCGCGCTGGCGCAGCTCCTCCCCGCGCTCCCCGCCGACCTCGGCGTCCCGGTGCTCATCGTGCAGCACATGCCGCCCGTCTTCACGCAGTCCCTCGCCGAGGGCCTCGCGCCGCGCTGCGCACTCAAGGTGAAGGAGGCATCTCACGGCGAGGCCGCGCTCCCGGGCAGCATCTACATCGCTCCCGGCGGCAGGCAGATGCGCCTCGCGGTCGGCGGCGATGGGCAGGCGCTGCTGCAGATCACCGATGACCCGCCGGAGAACAACTGCCGGCCCTCGGTCGACTACCTCTTCCGCTCGGCCTCGAACGCGCTACCGGGCCGCGCCGTCGCGGTGATCCTGACGGGGATGGGCAGCGACGGGCTCCTCGGCCTGCGGCTCCTCAAGCGGCAGGGCTGCCTCGTCCTCGCACAGGACGAGGCGACGTGCGTCGTCTACGGCATGCCCAAGGCCGCGGTCGACGCGGGCGTCGCGGACGCGGTCCTCCCCCTTGACGCCATCGCCCCGCGGCTGGTGGCCGCCGTGCGAGGTCGCGCCGCATGAACGTGGTCGCGATCAGCCGGGACGAGATCCTCACCTGGTCCCGCTACGTCCGCGAGATCTGCGGGGTGAACCTCGACGAGTCGAAGGGCTACCTGCTGCAGACGCGGCTGGCGACGCTGCTCCAGGAGGCCGGCAGCCGCAGCTTCATGGAGCTCTACAGCAAGACGAAGAGCGACGCGAGCAAGAAGCTCCAGCGCAAGGTGATCGACGCCATCACCACCAACGAGACCTCGTTCTTCCGTGACACCTCGCCCTTCGAGCTCCTCCAGCACAAGCTGCTCCCCGAGCTGATCGACCGCCGCGGCAAGGCCGGCCGGAGGCCCGTCCCGCTCCGGATCTGGAGCGCCGCCTGCTCCACGGGGCAGGAGCTCTACAGCACGGCGATCGCGATCAAGGAGATGGTGGGGGACCTGCGCGGCTACGACGTGCGCCTGCTCGGCACCGACATCTCCGACCGCGCGGTGGCGCAGGCGAGCTACGGCTACTTCAGCCGCGCCGAGCTCGACCGGGGCATGCCCGCCGACAAGCTCGCCCGGCACTTCGCGCCCGACGGTGGCCGCTACAAGGTGCGCGACGAGCTGCGCGCGCTCGCCACCTTCAAGACCATGAACCTGCTCGAGCCCTTCGCGTTCCCGACGCCGTTCGACATCGTCTTCTGCCGCAACGTCGCCATCTACTTCACCGAGACAGACAAGGTCCGCCTCTTCCGCGGGATCAAGGGTTGCCTCGCGCGGGACGGCGCGCTCATCATCGGCGCCACCGAGTCCCTGACCGGGCTCTGCCCGGAGTTCGAGTCGAAGCGCTACCTGCGCGCGGTCTACTACCAGCTGAAGGGGGCGTGATGCTCCACCTGCTGGACGGCCTGGCGGCGCTCCTGGTGCTCCTCGCCATCGTCCTCGCGCTCCTCGATCGGCGGCGCTGGCCCGCGGCGGCCGGGAGCCTCCTCCTCCTCGGGGTCGGGCTGCTCCTGGCCGAGCGCAGGCGAAGCTGCACTGAGGAGCTGATCCTCGTGCAGGCCGAGACAGTCGCCAGCGCCCTCGCCAGCACCGTCTCGCTCGCCGAGACGACGCAGCTCGCTCGCGACGCGGACCTCGGCGGCACACCCTTCCTCCACCTGCGCGATCAGCTGCGCGCCTACGCACCCCAGGTCCCCTATCGCAGCATCTACACCGTCGCGCGCCGGCGGAACGAGCTCGTCTTCGGACCCGAGAGCCTGGCCCCTGGAGATCCGCTCGCCTCACCGCCCGGGACGCGCTACCGGTCGCCGCCCGCCGCGCTGCGAAAGGCCTTCGAGAC
>JAKLHH010001400.1 GCA_022710245.1 Myxococcota bacterium | reverse complement strand
TCGACGCGGTCTCCGCCGAGCGGGCGCGAGAGCAGCTGCAGCTCCTGGTGACTCGCGGTGGCCTCGGCGCCCTCGGCTCGCTCGAGGTCGGGCGCCTGGCGGCCACCGCCACCGAGGCGCAGGTCGTGGTGGTCGCCTGGCGCGAGGGCGGGCGCGCGCACGCGGCGCTCTACGACCAGCGGGCCGACAGGATCCTGGCGAGGGCCTCGGCCGTCGGCGAGCAGGCGGTGGAGAGCGCCGCGACCACCACCGTGCAGGAGTGGCTGCGCACCCAGCCGAAGCCGTTCTACAAGCGGGCGTGGTTCTACGTGAGCATCGCCGGCGCCGTGGGCCTCACCGCGCTGGTCACCTTCTTCGCGACCCGCAGCGGGCCCGTCCGGCACGACGTGGTCTTCCCCTGACCCCCGGACGCTCAGGGATGGCGACCGCTCACGGGATGGTGAACGCCCCCGAGTGAGCGAGCTGCGGGTTGCCGTGCTCGTCGATGGCGTGCACGTAGATCTTGCTCCCGGCGTGCGCCGCCCGCGTCGCCGCGCTGAGCGGGATGAAGAAGCCATGGGCTGAGCTCGCCGTGCCGCAGGCCGCGCCCACCCCAGCCTCGCGCTGCGCGTCGGCGGTCGCCGACGCGAGGTAGGTGCCCTGCGGATAGGGAGCGCCGGCGAAGAGGTCCACCCGCACGCTCACCTCGAGGCTTCGCCAGCAGGCCCAGCCCGCGACGGAGACGCCAGCGGCCGTGTAGGCCCCCACGCCGTCGATGTCGCCGGTGGCGGCGACGGGGATGGCGTGGCCGCCGGCGTCGTGGAGCACCAGCGCGCCGTCAGGGACAAGGTTGCTGCTGGGAGTCAGCGCGGGCACACCCCGGAGGAGGGACGGGCCCTCGTTCCAGCCCGTGGGGCCAGAGCCCACGCTCTCCGCGTCGATCAGGATCCGCGCGTTCCTCGGGTCGCGGATGGTGTTGCCGGTGAAGCGGGCGCCGCTCGAGCGCAGGCGGAAGGAGCCGCGGAAGGAGTCGAAGGTGTTGCCCGAGATCTCGGCGCCGGGCGCGGCCAGGTCCACCGCGTAGAGCGTATCGCCGCTGCGCGGATCCGCGAGGGGACCATCGAGGACGGCCGTCGCCGTCCGGCGGTCGGCGCCAACCTGGTAGCTGGCGATCCTGGCGACGCCCCTCACCGTCGAGGTGGCGAGGTCGACGACCTGGACGGTCTGCCCGGCGGCGAGGCCCGTGGCGGTGGGCTCGATGGTGAGCGCCGTCGAGCTCTCGACCGAGGTCACCCGGTTACCCTGAGTGTAGATGTTGATCGCGTCGTCGCCCATGCCCTCGATGGTGCAGCCCATGATCGAGACGGTGGCGGGCACGTCGTTCAGGTGCAGCGCGTCCGCTCCCGTCGAGAGCAGGCGATCGGTCCCGGGTCTCCGGCGGACCTGGAGTCCATCGACGCTGAGCGCGCCGGTGAGGTGGTGGAAGAGGGACGCGTTGCCCGGGCCCGCGTAGAGCGTCACCTCGTCGAGCGCCACCTCGGAGCCGGTCCAGAAGGCCAGCACCGGGGCGATCCGGACCGCGAGCACGAAGCGATCCCCTGCGGCGATCGCGCCGAGCGCGTCCTTGTCCCAGGACGCGAGGGTCAGCCTCCAGGTGCTCGCCGAGAGCTGCGTGGCGGCGAGGCCAGAGAGGTAGTCCTTCGCTCCCTCCTTCAGGCGGGGCTGCCAGGGGTCGAAGACCATGCCGAAGGCGGTCCCCGTCGTGAGCGCGGTGGCGCTGAACATCGAGTGAGCGAGCGTCGGGTAGCCAGCCGCGAGCTCCACGTCGAGCGCACTCTCGCCGCTGTGGACCGCGACGATCTTCCCCTGAGTGAACGGCAAGGGATCATAATCGACAGCAAACGATCGGAGCGCGAGGCCCGCGGAGCCCCCCGTCCAGAGCAGGCCCTTCTGCGGGTTCTGCACCACGAGCAGGGTGCTCGCCCCCTGGCCACGGAGCGTGAGGTCCCGCGCGCCGGCGAGGAAGAGACACCACCCCGGCGCCGCCGCGGAGCCAGGGCAGGTGAGGACGTAGGTGCCCGCCCCGAAGACCACCTCCGCGGGCTTGCCGAGCTGGACGGCCCCGT
>JAKLHH010000140.1 GCA_022710245.1 Myxococcota bacterium | reverse complement strand
GAGACCCCGACCCCGAGCGCGATGACGATCGCGCGGAGCACCTTGGGGTTCAGGCGGCTGGCGAGGTGCCCGCCGAGGTTGCCGCCGATCAGGCTGGTCACCGCCATCACCGCGGCGAACCCCCAGGTGACCTTGCCGGACAGCGAGAAGAAGATCGCGGCGACCACGTTGATGATGAACGAGAGCCCCTGCTTGAGCGCGTTGAGCTTCCCCAGCGCCTCGCCGCAGGCCAGCCCGAGGATGGCCAGGGTCATGATGCCGAGCCCGGCGCCGAAGTAGCCGCCATAGACCGCTGCCAGGAAGACCGCGCCGACGAACCACGGCGAGAGGCGCCGGCCGCCGTCCTCGTGGTGGCCCAGCCAGCGCTTGATCGGATCCTGCAAGGCGAGGAGCGCGCAGGCGAAGAGGATGAGGAACGGCACCAGGTGGCGGAAGAGCGTCTCCGAGGTGACGACGAGGAGGATGGAGCCCGCGAGGCCGCCGAGCCCGGAGGCGATGCCGAGCGGGAGCAGGCGGTGGCGCTGCTCGCGCAGGTCGCCGCGCTGCGCGTAGGTGCCCCCGAAGTAGCCGGGGCAGAGCGCGACCGTGTTGGTGGCGTTGGAGGACACCGCGGGCACGCCGAGCGCGACCAGCGTCGGGAAGGAGACGAGCGTTCCGCCCCCGGCCACCGCGTTGATGACGCCGGCGCCGAAGGCCGCGCCGCCCGCGGCGAGGTACTGGAGGAGCGGGCTCAGGGCCATCGTTCACCGCTCTGAAAGACCGACCGCGAGTCCCGGTCAGCGACCATCTAGATAGTATGGCCTGGCTCGGCCCGGCCGCCGTCGATCAGCACCCGCAGCTCGCCCGTCTTCAGCGCGTAGACGAGCCCGTGGATGCGCGGGATCGGCCCGCGCGCGTGCAGGTTCCGCACCAGCGAGAGCATGCGCAGGTGCTGGATCTGCAACCTGACGTTCTCCTCGGAGAGGAGGTCGAGGCGGGCGTCCTCGCTGAGGCCGCGCTCGCGCGCGAGCTGGTTGGCGCGCTGCAGGGCCCCGCTCGCGATGAGCAGCCAGTCGGAGATGTAGTTCTCCTGCACGTTGCCTGCCGCCAGCGCGCGGATGCCGCCGCAGCCGTAGTGGCCGCAGACGACGATGTCCTCGATCTTCAGGCAGGCGAGCGCGTACTCGATGATGGCGGCGATGTTGACGTCG
Source organism: Myxococcota bacterium (assembly GCA_022710245.1). The sequence goes on along the minus strand of JAKLHH010000140.1, from coordinate 9,727 downwards.
TTGAAGGAGACGATGTTCGCCACGTTGCGGTGGACGAAGATGGTGCCTGGCTTGCTGCCGGTGATGACGTCCTCGGGGACGCGCGAGTCCGAGCAACCGATCCAGAGGACCCGCGGCCGCTGCGCCGAGGCCAGCGCGTTGTAGTAGTCCAGGTTGGGACGGAACTCCTCGGCGATGAAGCGCCGGTTCCCCTCGAGCAGCTCCTCGATCATGCTGGCCTCCCGCTGGCACGTCTGCGCGATTCTACCCCAAGCCAGCGCTCGACCGGCGCCGGTGATCGGCTCCTCGCCGGCGGGTTGACCCGCGCCCGGCGCCTCGCGCGGCCCCACCTCGACCACCGGCACGGGGCGTGCCCACAGCTGTCGACGGCGGCTAGGCCTGCCGCCGGCGCGGCGGCGTCCCTCGGCGCCAGCAGAAGCCCCTGATTTCGCCAGCGGGCGCGCGGCACGTCCTGTGCACCGCAGGGCCATGACGCCGGACACGTCGCCCGGCGAGGCAGGAGTACGACGATGAGGACCACGATCACGTGCTGTCTCGCGCTCGCGCTGCTCGCGACCGCCTGCGCCACGACCCCGCAGGCCGATCCGACCCCGGCGCCGAGCCCGCGCGCGCGCCCGACGGCGAGCAAGGCGTGCCTCGGCGGCGAGGCACAGGCCTGTGATGCCGAGTGTCGCGCCGGCAGCCTCAAGAGCTGCACCCGTCTCAGCGTGATGCTCGCGCTCGGCGCCGGCATCAGGCCCGACCTGCCGCGCGCGGTCGCGGTCGCGCGCCAGGCCTGCGACGGGGGCGAGCCGACCGGCTGCTCCCACCTCGCCGTGCTGCTGTTCCAGGGGCGAGACCGCAGCGGCAGCGGGCGCGATCCCGCTCGCGCGGTGGCGCTGTGGAAGCGCGCCTGCGACGCGCGCGTGGCCTCCGCCTGCCTGAACCTCGGCATGCTGAGCGCGCAGGGGACCGTCGGCCTGCCCCGCGACGCCGCCGCGGCCGCGCGCTACCTGGAGCGCTCCTGCGCCGGCGGCAACCCCCGCGGCTGCACGCTCCTCGGCGAGGTGCTCGCGGACGGCCAGGGCGTCAGCAGGGATCCCACCAGGGCCCTCACCCTCTTCCGGCAAGCCTGCGACGCGGGAGATCCCGCTGGCTGTGCTGACCTCGGCGCCGCGCACCTCGCTGGCCTCGGAGGCCGACGCGACGCGACCCGCGCTCGCGAGGTCCTGGCGCGGGCCTGCCAGGCCAGCCATGGCCCGGCCTGCCTGCGCCTCGGGCTGCTGCTGATCAAGGGCGAAGGCGGCGGCAGGGATCCCGAGCGCGGGCTCACCCTCGCGCAGCGCGCCTGTCAGCTGGGGGTGCAGGCGGCGTGTGACGGCCTGCGCGAGCTCGCCGAGCGCAAGAGGGCCGCGCCGGCGAAGAGCACCTCGAAGAAGCGCCGCCGTCGATCGTGACAGCGCGCGAGAGCAACGAGAGCGCGGCGAGAGGCCTCCGCGAGACCGGCCCGCTGCCACGTCAGGCCCCCTGCCACCCGACGTTGCGTCTGACAACACACCCGGGCCCACGCGCACACCCGCGCACACCCGCCCGTCCCATGGCGCAGGGCGCCACGCAACGATTCTGGACTGCTGTCGCTCTGGCGTGGGAGTTGCTGAGCGCCGCGGAAGTGGAGCGACGCCGCGCAGGTCGCCCGTAGCAGCTGCCGCGCTCAAACAACTGGAGGCTCGCCGTGCGAACCTTTCGACTCTGCTCTCTTGCCGTCACGCTGACCCTCGCCGCCTGCGGCGACCCCCAGGAGGGCGCTGGCCCGCTGACCCGTCAGGCCGAGAGCGCCGCCCGCGTGGACACCCTCGGCCTCTGCGCCCAGCTCCCGGCCGTGATCGCCGGACAGCCCGCTCGGCGCTTCGATGACTCAGGCGCCACCGTCTACCTCGCGCCGCCCTACCCCGAGCCGGGCCAGGAGCTCTGGGTGCTCCTCGTCACCCCGCAGCCCAATGGCACCCAGCAGGTGCGAGCGAGGGTGACCAAGGACGGCTGGGCGACCCAGCAGGACCTCGATCTCAAGCTCCTCTGCACCACCACGCCCACCGACGCCGCGCCCCTCGAGATCTGGGCGCTCTCCCTCGGCTCGTATGGCTCTGGCGCGAAGCTCGAGCTCGCGCTCTGGCAGCACACCTCGAGCTACGGCGACCGCTGGCTCAACAACGGCGGCGCCAACTACCGCTTCTCGGTGAGCGCGCCGCAGCCGCTGCAGTGGGTGGGCAACTCGCACCTGCGCCTGAGCGGGACGGCGATCCCGGCGACGCTCGCCCCCGCGGGCCAGCCCCTGCAGATCTACGTCGAGACCTACCCGATGGGCGCGGCGGCCAAGGTGGAGCTGTTCTGGGCGGACGCGAGCTACGGCAAGACCAGCTCGGCGGTGATGAAGCTCGACTCGGACTTCACCGGCGCCTACGGCGCCAACAGCATGTGGGCGGCGACGATCCCGGCCAGCGACGTCAAGGCCGGCGCGGCGCTGCACTACTGGGTGCGCGCCGTGGACCACAGCAACGCGACGCTGTGGGACAGCGCCGGCGGCTCCAACTACACGCTGACGCCGCGCGCCTTCCCCGTCGGCTGGGCCGGCGGCTTCGGCGCCTACCGGCCGGTCTCGCGCGAGTACCTCGAGGGCAAGCTGTGGAGCGCCGACGGCTCCACCGCCACCGGCTGCGACAACGGCGGCGCCAGCATGAGCTCGTACCTGGCGCGCGCGGTGCGCGTCTACGTGCCGGGGCTGACCGACCGCGCCTACGCCAGCGACGACGATCGCAAGGCGGCGGCCAGCATCCTGCGCGCCGAGGTCTGGACCGACGCGGCGAGCGGCTGGGGGAGCAGGCCCGCGAGCTTCTCGGCGCAGGTGGGGAACGACTTCGTCTACACCTTCCTCACCTTCAACGACCTCTGCGCCGGCGGCGGGCCCAACTGGGGCGCGCGCATCTCCGACGGCACCTACGGGCTGAAGCTGCGCTTCTCCACCGACGGGGGCCAGACCTGGTTCTGGCGTGGCAGCGACAACGGGCCGGTCGGCGGGGCCAACCTGAAGCTCCTCTTCGGCGGGGCCTGCGGCTACTTCAACGGCCCCTGCCCGCGCACCAGCAGCAACGGCATCGCGGTCTCCCCGACGACGCCGAACGGCACGCCGAACGTCGAGGCGGGCTCGGTGCTCGGCCCGCTGCAGGCCATCGTCACCCAGAACGGCAAGCCGCTCGCCGGCGCGAAGGTGGTCTGGGGGACGGCCTCGGGCACTCCGGGCGCCTTCTTCCCGGCGAGCTCCATCTCCGACGCGAACGGCGTGGTGCAGACGCAGTGGATCCCCGCCGCGGTCGGCGAGGAGACCATCACCGGCGCGGTGACGGGCGCGCCGACGACGGGGCCGGGCCAGGCCTCGGCGAGCTGGCACGCGCACGTGGTGGCCGTGCCGCGCACCGCGAACGCCGTGCACCTCTGGTACGACTTCCCGCCGGCGACCGCCTTCCGCGTCGAGGTGGTGCCGCGGCAGGACCCGCCGCGCACGTACTACGCGGCGATGATGTGGGAGGGCGGCTACGCCGGGATCCAGCGCCAGGGCGACCTCTTCGACCGCCAGATCCACTTCTCGGTCTGGGACGTCGGCGGCGTCTCGGCGGTGCTGATCGACAAGGGCGCCTCCACCTGCACCAGCTTCGGCAACGAGGGCACCGGGATCATGTGCCGCTTCTCGTACCCATGGCAGATCAACAGCGCCTACCGGTTCGAGGTGCAGGCCGCGAAGGGCTCCAGCACCACTGACCTCACGGTGTTCTTCACCGACCTGGCCTCGGGCAAGTCGATCAAGGCCGCGACCCTGCGCTACGGGAAGGCGATCGACCTGAAGTCGTCGGCGGCCTTCGTGGAGGACTTCGGCGCGGCGGCCGCGTCCTGCCTCGCCACCGCACGGCGCGAGCTGACCCTGCGCAAGCCCGCCGCGCTGGTGGGCGGGGTCTGGCAGCCGATCACGAGCGCGCTCTTCACCTGGTCGCGGCCGCTGACCGCCTGCGCCAACTTCGGTCCCACGGTGACGTCGGGTGGGATCACCCTGGCCTCTGGCGGGCCCGGCCTCGCCTACGACCCGACCGCCTCCCAGAAGCTCACCCAGCCGTAGCTCTCCAGCCCGGCGGCCTCTGGCCTCAGGCTGATCTGCTCCCCTGCTTCGCCCTCCCCTTTTTGGTTCCGTAACCAAACCACCCCCTGGCGTCTCCATCCAGAGAGACCCCCGGCTGCCCGCAGCGGATCCGGACGTTTTGGACGTTTCTTCCCACATAAAGTCGAATTTATTCCCTCAACAGGTTGACAAGTCGTCCAAACCGACCATCATGAGTAGTATCTGACCACCTCACGGCAGGAGGCATCGATGCTCTCTTCACGGCTCCTCGAGTTCTCGCTGGTCGGCTCCGAGTGGGTGCTCTGGCTCCTCGTTGGCCTCTCCCTGCTCTCGATCGCGGTGGTCGCCGACCGGGCGATCCTCTTCTTCCGCACGCGCGAGCGGATCCGTCAGCTCGAGCCACGCCTGGTGGCGGCGCTCGGCCGGGGCGACGTGAAGGCCGCCCTGCAGGAGGTCGCGGCGGACTCGATGGTGCGGAACGTGGTCCGCGCCGGGCTCGATCAGCTGGGGCCAGACCCGTCGAGCCCGGAGGTCGTGGAGCAGGCCATGCTGGGCGCGCTGGCCCGGGAGCGCGCCCGCTTCGAGGCGCGGCTTACCCCGCTCGCCACCATCGGCAACAACGCGCCCTTCGTCGGGCTCCTCGGCACCGTGATGGGCATCATCCAGGCCTTCCACGCGCTGGGGAAGATGGACGCCGCGCAGGCCGCCAGCAACAAGGTCGTCGTCGGCGCCATCGGCGAGGCGCTGGTCGCGACCGGCGTCGGCATCCTCGTCGCCATCCCCGCCGTCGCCGCCTTCAACTGGGCGAAGGCGAGCATCGCGGCGCGCGTCAAGCAGGCGGAGTCGCTGATGCGCGTGGTGCTGACCGGGCTCGGCCGCGAGGCCCGGCCCGAGGCGAAGTGAGGAGGCGGCCATGGCTCACACGATGCAAGACTCGGATGAGGTCATCAGCGGCATCAACGTCACGCCGCTCGTCGACGTGGTCCTCGTGGTGCTGATCATCTTCATCGTCACCGCCTCGGTGATCCTGCGGAGCAGCATCCCGGTCACGCTGCCGCGCGCGCAGTCCGCCGAGGAGACCACCAGCGGCCTGCTGAACGTGGGCATCACCAGCGGGGGCGCCATCTACCTGAACGGGCGGCAGGGGACGCTCGAGCAGCTCCCGCGCGCCGTCGAGGAGGCCCGCCGGGTCGCCGCTCGCGCGGGCAAGACCGCCAGCGCCTTCGTCTCCGCCGACGTGAACGCGCAGTACGGCCTCTTCGCGCGGGTGGTGGACCGGCTGCGGCTCGAGGGCATCAGCGACATCGCGCTCGACACGCAGCCGCCGGAGGCCCCTCGCGAGGCCGCACGGAGCCAGCGATGAAGAGGGTCACCCACACCGGAGTGCAGGGCTGGGCGATCGCCCTCGCGCTGCACGTCCTCGTCGTCGGCGGGCTGCTGGCTCTCGAGCCGCCGCGCCGGGACGAGCAGCGGCGGCGGCCGCCGGTGCAGGTGCGGCTGGTCCAGCGGCCGAGGCCGCCGCTGCCGCCCGAGCCGGCTCCCCTCCCCGAGCCGCCGCGCCCGCCGCGCCGCCTCGCCGCCCGGCAGGAGCCCGCCAGCCGCCGACCGCAGCCCCGCCTCGAGCGACGCGCCGAGCGGCCGACGCCTCCGCCGCCCGCGGCCCCGACGCCGCCTGCGTCGCCCCGGCGCTTCAAGATCGACCTCTCGGCGACGGTGGCGAGCGGCGGGGTCGCGGTGCCCGCGGCGGCCGGAGCGTCCCGCTCCGACAAGCTCGGCACCCCCTCCTGGGCGCGCGAGTCAGCGGTGAGCGGGACGGGAGATCAGGGCGGTGGGAGCCAGGGCCCGGTCCAGGCGGCCGAGGTGACCACCCCGCCGCGGCTCGTCGACAAGCCCTCCGAGGAGGCGCTCCGCGCCGCCTACCCGCCCGCCGCGCGGCGCGACGGCCTCGAGGGTAACGTGCTGCTGAAGATCCTCGTCTCCACCGCGGGCCGCGTCGAGTCGGTCCGCATCATCCGCGGCGCCGGCAACGGCTTCGACGAGGCCGCGCTCCGGCTGGTGCGCGGCTTCCGCTTCCAGGCCGCCTCGAAGAACGGGCGGCCCGTCTCCGTCTGGATCCCCTGGGCCTACAAGTTCCGTCTCAACGGGTGACCTCATGCGCCAGCTCGCCTCCCTCCTCCTCGCCCTCACGCTCCTCACCCTGCTCCCGCCTCGCGCGCACGCCGAGGAGGAGGCGCCCACGCTGGCGCGCCCCCCGCGGCCGCTCCAGCTCGTGCCCGCCGAGGTGCCCGCGGGCACCGTCTTCCCGTCCGCGGAGGTCGCGGTCCTCCTCGAGCTCGAGCTGACCGAGGACGGCAAGGTCAGCTCGGCGAAGGTCCTTCGCGGGGCCGGCGCCCCGTTCGACGCGGCCGCGCTCGGCGCCGTGCGCAAGAGCCGCTTCTCTCCCGCGCTGCTCTCGACGGGCGAGGCGGTTCCCGTCTCGATCAACTTCACGCTGCGCATCCGCCGGCCCGAGCCGGCCCGCGCCGCGTCGCGGCCGCAGCCGCCGCCTCCCGCGCCGGTGCGCTTCGGGGGCGAGCTCGTCGAGCGCGGCACGCGGCGGCCGCTGGCCGGGGTCGAGGTGAGCGCCGTCGCTGCCGGCAAGACGCTCGCCAGCGCCGTGACCGACGAGCGGGGGCGCTTCAGCCTCAGCGTGGAGGCCACGCGCTTCGAGCTCACGGGCGCCGTCCTCGGGCACCAGCCGCTGCGCGCCACCGTGGTCGCCCGCGCCGGCGAGCGCCGCGAGGAGCGCTTCTACCTCGAGGCCACGGAGTCGAGCGGCTACGAGACCGTCGTCGAGTCGGACCGCGTCAAGCGCGAGGTGACGCGTCAGGTGCTGCCCAAGCAGCTGATCGAGAAGATCCCCGGCACCGCCGGCGACACCTTGAAGGTGGTGCAGATCCTCCCCGGGGTCGCGCGCGGCGCCTTCGACGGCGGCGACCCCATCCTGCGCGGCTCGAGCCCCGGCGACAGCCGCATCTTCCTCGAGGGGCAGGAGATCCCCATCCTCTACCACTTCGGCGGCATCCGCTCGACCTTCAGCTCGGTCTTCCTCGAGTCGGTGGACTTCGTCCCGGGCAACTTCGGGGCGGAGTACGGCCGCGCCATCGGCGGGATCATCAACGTCAAGGTGCGCGACCCGGCGCACGACACCTTCCGCGGCCTGATCGACATCAACGTCTACGACGCGGGCTTCGCGCTCGAGGGGCCGCTCTCGAAGAGCTGGTCGATCGGCGGCGCCTTCCGGCGCTCCTGGTTCGACTCCATCCTCCCCGCGGTGCTACCCGACGACGCGGCGCTCTCCTTCGACACCCTGCCGCGCTTCTACGACTACCAGCTCCTCGCCAGCTACCGTCCCTCGGCGCGGCGCAGCCTGCGCATCATCGGCTACGGCTCGCTCGACGGCCTTTCGCTGGTCTTCTCGCGCCCGCAGAGCGACCCCACCATCCGCGGCAGCGGCGACGCGCGGATCATGTTCCACAACCTCCTGGTCAGCTACAGCGAGCGCCTCGGCGAGCGCCTCTCCCAGGAGAGCTCGCTGCAGGTGGGCTTCCAGCAGCTGCGCACCAGCCTCGGACCGGAGCTGTTCTTCGACCTCGGGGTGACGAGCTTCTCGGCGCGGAGCGCCTGGGCGTACCAGGCGACGCGCTGGCTCACCGCGCGAGCCGGGCTCGACATCAGCGTGCAGGACGTGCAGATCGACCTCAGCTCGCCGCTGCGCCCGCTCGAGGGCGAGACCGTCCCGCCGCTCTCGACCCGCGAGCTGGTCGGCGTCAGCGCCGGCGCCGTCCTCTACAACCCCGCCGTCTTCTTCGAGCTCGAGGTGCGTCCGCACGAGCGCCTGACCCTGATCCCCAGCGTGCGCCTCGACTGGTACCGCGAGCTGGGGCGCCTCACCGTCGACCCCCGCCTGACCGTCCGCTATGACGTCAGGCCCGGCACGGTGCTCACCGCGGCGATCGGCTCCTACCAGCAGGCGCCCTCGCCGGACCAGGTGGTGGGCCCGGTCGCGAACCCGAACCTGCGCGCGCGGGAGAGCATGCACCTCAGCCTCGGCGCCAAGCAGCGCGTGAAGGAGCTCCTCGACGTGGAGCTGACCGGCTTCTACAAGGTCCTCGACCTGCAGGTGGCGCGCAACCCCCTCTACGCCTACGACCCGCGCAACGTCCCCTACCTCAGCACCGGCTCCGGGCGCATCTTCGGCCTCGAGCTCCTGGTGCGGGCGCGCCTCGGCACCCGCTTCAACGGCTGGCTCGCCTACACCTTCCAGCGCTCGTACCGCAGCGACCGCCCCGGCGACCCCGAGCGGCTCTTCGACTTCGACCAGCCTCACCTCCTGACGCTGGTGGGCAACGTCACGCTCGGCCGCGGCTGGTCGACGGGGGTCCGCTTCCGTCTCTCCTCGGGTAACCCCTACACGCCGGTGCTGGGGTCGATCTATGACGCGCAGAGCGACGTCTACGTGCCTCGCTTCGGCACCACCAACAGCGCACGCCGCGCCACCTTCCACCAGCTCGATCTGCGCGTCGACAAGGTCTTCACCTTCAAGAGCTGGCGGCTGGCGGCCTACCTCGACGTGCAGAACGTCTACAACCAGCGGAACCAGGAGGGCGTGCGCTACAGCTACGACTACGGCAGCCAGCAGCCGGTGACCGGGCTGCCGATCGTCCCCATCCTGGGCCTGCGCGGAGAGTGGTGATGACTGTCTCGACCTCTCGCTCGACCTCGACCTCGACCTCGACCTCGACCTCGACCTCGACCTCGTCCCCGACGACCTCCCGGCGGCCTGGACGCGCGGTGATCGCGGCGCTGCCGCTGGCCCTCGCGCTGGCGACGGCCGCTGGCTGCGGAGACGACTTCTCGCCCGCCTCGCTCCTCACCAACCTGCGCGTCCTCGCGCTCGCCACCGCGCCGCTCGAGGCGGCGCCTGGCGAGGCGGTGCGGGTCTCGCCGCTCGTCTACCTCCCCGCAGAGGAGCAGCTCGCCCTGCAACGGGTCAGCTTCTGTCCTCTGCACCTGGGCTCGGCCGCCGCCTACCGCTGCGTCGATCCGCGCTGCGAGCGCGAGCTCACCGTGGCCGCCGACGGGAGCGCGTCGGCGACGCCCAGCGCGTTCGCGCTCGAGTGCGCAGCCGAGCTCGGCAGCGAGCTGCAGCTCCCGGCGAGCCTGGGCGGCGGCGCGGGCAGGCTCCCCGACCAGATCGAGGGGATCTTCCGCGCCAGCTACCGCTCCAGCGCCGGGACCGCGCGCGAGGCGGTGCAGAGGGTCCCGCTCTACCTCCTCGGCGCGCCCACCCCGCGCAACCGCGCTCCGCGGATCCTCTCCGTCGCGCTCGACGGGGTGCCCCTCACGCAGGGGCAGCCCGCGGCGAGCGTCAAGGCGGACGCCTCGCTCACGCTCTCGGTCAAGGTGGACCCGGCGAGCCTCGACAGCTACGTCGACGGCGCGGGGCGCAGCCGCGTGGAGGAGCCGATCGTCTCGGTCTTCACCACCCGCGGCCACTTCGCGCAGGACCGCGCCTCGGGGACCGAGACCAGCATCACCTGGCAG
>JAKLHH010000014.1 GCA_022710245.1 Myxococcota bacterium | reverse complement strand
GGGGAGCTCGGCGGTCGGCGCGACGCGGGGGTGAGCTCGGGGGAGCTCGGCGGCCGGCGCGGACGCGCGGCGGCCTCCGGCAGGTCGGCGGCCACGGACCGGAGCCCCGCCGGAGCCTGGGCCGGCCTCGGGGTGCGCTGACCCGGGTTGGTCTCCTCGTCCTCGTCCACCTCGTCGGGCGGCAGCTCGGCGTCGAGCTGGATCGGCGCCAGCTCGGGCTCGGGCTCGGGCCCGCGCCGGGCGGTGCGGCCGGGCGTCGCGGCGGCGTCGTCGCGCTGGACCGGCGCCACCTCGTCGGTGTCGTGCTTGCCGCGCACCGCCTCGGTCACCGCGCGCTCGAGGTCGCCGGGCTTGAGCACGCGCCCGGTGGAGGGGAGCGAGATCCCCTTCCTGGCCAGGTTGCGGCTGGCGCGAGCCACGTCGCGGTGGTAAGTGCCCGCCTCGATCGCGCGCAGGGTCCGGCTCCAGTAGGTCTTGTACGCGTTGAACTTCTGCACCAGGTTGCGGAAGCGGTAGCGCACGCCGGTGTTGCGGATCTGCATCTGATCGATCTCGCGCATCACGCGCACCACCTCTTTCAGAGGGACGAGGGGCTCGCGCTTCTCGATGCCGAGGAAGTACTGCTCGTAGAGGACCTTCAGGCGGTCGAGCTTGCGGTCGAACTCGCCGACCAGCTCCCCCACGTCGACCTGCTGGTGTTGCTGCATGGCCACGGGCCGATCATAGCACAGCGCGCGGCGGATCGATCAGAGCCCCAGGGCGGGGGCGACCCGGACCAGGGCCGCGAGGACGTGGGCGATCAGCTCCTCGAGCGGGAGCCCGACCCCGCGGGCGCCCTCCTGGATCTCCTCGCGGTTCACCTTGGCGGCAAACTCTCTTCGCTTCAGCTTCTTCACCACCGAGGAGACCTTCACCGAGGCGAGCTTGCGGTCGGGCTGCACCATCGCGCAGGCCATGCAGAAGCCGCAGAGCTCGTCGACGGCGAAGAGCCAGCGCGCGCAGTCGTCCTCGCGCGGCACCCCGGTCGCCGAGCCATGCGAGAGGATGGCCCGCACGAACGGCTCCGGGTAGCCGCGCGCGCGGAGGATCTCCGCCCCGCGGAGCGGGTGGTCGGGCGGCTCGGGGAAGCGCTCGTAGTCGAAGTCGTGGAGCAGCCCCACCGCGCCCCACCAGACGGGGTCGCCGCCCACGCGCTCGGCGGCGGCGATCATCGCCGCCTCGACGGCGCAGGCGTGCTTGCGGAGGGCGTCGCCCTGCGTGTGCTCGTGGAGGAGCGCGAGCGCCTGCTCGCGCTGGATCAGCTCCTCCGCAGGGGGAGGGTGTGGGGGGAGGCGCGAAGCGCCGGGTGAGGGGGAGTCCCCCCGGAGGGGATCGTCGAGGTCAGGGGATCGTTCCGTGGACATCTCGCCTCCGCGTCGCCCCGCCGCTCTTCCCGGCCCGAGGGCGGCGATCTAGACTCTCCGCGCAGTGGCAGAGAGGCAGCTCAACCGCCGCCAGCTCGGCCGCCTCGCGGCGGTGCTGGCGGTGCTCGCCGGGGCGCCCGCGCAGGCGACGCCCCGGGTCCGGGTCACCACGCACCGCGTGCCGTGGAAGATTGCACGCGCGGTGCGGCTGGTCCACCTCTCCGATCTGCACGTCGGGCACGCCACCGACCCGCGGCTCCTCGACGACGCGGTCGCGCGGACCCGCGCGGTGCGGCCGGACCTGGTGGTGCTCACCGGCGACTACGTGAACCGGAGCCTGCGCGACGCCCCCGCGCTGCAGCGGCTCGTGGCGCAGCTGCCGCGGCCCTGCCTCGCCGTGCTCGGCAACCACGACCACTGGTCGGGCGCCGACGGCGTGCGCGCCGCGCTCCGGCGCGCCGGGGTCCAGGTGCTCACCAACGCGAGCACCGTGGTGCGGGGCGCGGGCTGGGAGCTGACGGTGGTGGGCATCGACGATGGCTACACCGGGCACCACGCCATCCGCCAGGCCTTCGCGGGGCTCGCCGCGCCAGGCGAGGCGCTGGTGCTGACGCACTACCCGCCGCTCGCCGACGCGATCGCCGCCCGCGGCGGACGCCTGATCCTCGCCGGGCACACGCACGGCGGGCACTTCGCGGTGCCCATCCTGACCCTCGCGATCGCGCGGCTCGCCGGCCAGCGCTACCTCTTCGGCTGGCACGACGTGGGCAAGCGCCGGGGAGCGCGGCTCTACGTGAACGTCGGCATCGGCGCGGGCCGCATCCGCGCGCGAATCGGGGAGCGCGCCGCGCCGGAGCTCGCGCTGATCGAGCTCACCCCCGAGACTTGACCCCTCACCTGGCGCTGCGCGCCTCGCCCCGCACCGGCCCGGCCGCGGACGGGGCGTGCAATCCCGGGGTGCAGGTTTAACACCTGCCCCTCACGATTGCTCACTTCTGTGCAATCGCGGCGTGGAGTCTTGAGACCTCCCCCGGAGATTGCGCGCTTCTGTGCCATCTCGGCCTGCAGGTTGGAAACCTGGCCCCCGAGATTGCACGAGCGAGTGGCACCCTCCACCTGCGGGGTCAATTGCGGCGGTCTCATCCCGGAGCGGCCGGAGGGCGCGAGGACCCGCAATTCGCCCTGCTCGCCTCCTGCGGAGGCTCCGCGATAGAGGGCCAATCGCGGAGGTCTCATCCCGGAGCGGCCGGAGGACCCGCAATTCGCCCTGCTCGCCTCCTGCGGAGGCTCCGCGATGAAGGGCGAATTGACTGCGCCGGGCTCGCCTGTAACACTCGAACCTCGGAGGCGCACCATGCCCAGATTGTTCTTCACCGAGAGCGGTCAGACGATCACCGAGATCAGCGAGGCGCAGCTCGCCTTCCTCACCGAGCGGCTGGTCGGCGAGGACGCCACCGACCGAGACTACTACATCAGCAAGGACACGCTGGAGATGCTCAAGGACGAGGGGTGCGAGGAGGACCTGCTCGGCCGCCTGACCGAGGCGCTCGGCGAGCGCGAGGACATGGACGTCAGCTGGTCACGCTGACCCCTCGATGCCAAGGCGCAAGGACAGAGAGCCGAGCCACGCGACGGACGACGACCGCCCCGAGCCAGTGAGCGGCGTCACCGACGAGAGCCTCCGCGTCCCCCGCCGCGAGGTCACCATGCCCGCGGCCCGCATCAACCCGTATCGCAGCGTCGTCGACGCCAGCGCCGAGGCGGGCCTCGACGTGGACGCGGTGACCGCGGTGCTCGACTCCCACGCCGAGGTGGGCCGGGTCCGCCTGCGCATCCTGCTCGCTGACGGCAGCGTCTTCTTCGAGTCGACCCCGCCCGAGCCGCGGGCCGGCAAGGAGCACGAGGTGCTGGTCCGCTTCCCCCAGCAGGAGAAGCTCACCCTGCGCGGAGCGCTCCCGGCGCGGCAGCTGGAGATGATCGCGGCGGTCCTCGAGCGCGCGGTGCAGGCGCGGGCCTCCTCGGGTGCACAGGCGCAGGCGCTCGACGCCGAGCGGCAGCGCCTCTCGCTGATCTTCGACTTCTCGGAGCGGGTCTGCAAGCTGGCGGCCGTCGACGAGATCGTCGGCCGCTTCCTCGGTGACATCGCGCGCATCCTCGGCGCGCACGAGGCGACCTTCTTCGGGCTCGACACCCGGCGCCAGGAGCTCTACATCCGCTGCCACCACGGCGGCCGTCCGGAGGCCGTGCAGGGCTTCCGCCTCAAGGTCGGCGAGGGCATCGCGGGCGGGGTGGCCCAGGACGGGCTGCCGCGCATCGTCAACGACGTGCAGGGGTGCCCGGACTACGTGGCGAAGAGCAACCCCATCCGCAACATCATCTCCGCGCCGGTGCACGTTCGCGGCCGGCTCGTCGGCGTCGTCAACGTGAACGACCGCGAAGGCGGCCAGCGGCCCTTCTCCAACCGCGATCTCCAGCTGCTCGTCAGCCTCGCGCGGCTCGGCGGCGTCGCGCTGGAGAACGTCAGGCTCTACTCCGAGATCCGCGCGCTGCTCCTGGCGACCATCGAGTCGCTGACCACCGCCATCGACGCCAAGGACGACTTCGCGCTCGGTCACTCGCGCCGGGTGGCGTTCCTCTGCTCCGAGCTCGGCCGCCGCCTCGGGCTCGACGACCAGGCGCTCGACATGCTGCAGGTCGCCGCGATGCTGCACGACATCGGCAACCTCGGCATCCCCGAGAGCATCCTGCACAAGCAGGGCCCGCTCAACCACCGCGAGCGGGCCGCGATCAAGGAGCACCCCGCGCTCGGCGCCTCCATCCTGCGGCCCGTCGAGCAGCTCGCCGAGGTGCTGCCGGGGGTGCTCGACCACCACGAGCGCTACGACGGCAAGGGCTACCCGCGCCACCTGAAGGGGCAGGAGATCTCGCTGCAGGGTCGCCTGATCGCGCTCGCCGACACCTACGACGCGATGACCCACGAGCGGCCCTTCCGCCGCGCCTGCGCGGCCGGCGAGGCGCTCTCGGAGATCACCGCCGAGTCCGGCGCGCAGTTCGACCCGGCGCTGGTGACGGTCTTCGTCGAGTGCTACCGCGCCCTCGAGCTCGAGCACACGCCGCTCGAGCGGCACCTCCCGGAGCTCCGTCCGGAGCTGGACTTCTGAGCAGCGGCGGTGGGCCTGGCGGGTGCGCGCGGCTCGCGTGGACGGCAGTGGTGGTATGATCCCGGACCATGGCTGAGGATCTCCACGACCTGAGGGAGCGGGCCGCTGCCCTGCTCGAGAAGGGGAAGCTCGAGAAGGCGCTCGAGGCCTACCAGGCGCTGAGCCAGCGCGAGCCGGGCAACGCGCGCTGGCCGCAGAAGGTCGGCGAGCTGGCCAGGAAGCTCGGCGAGGGCGAGCTCGCGATCGCCGGCTTCAGCGAGGCGGCGCGCCGCTACGCCGAGGAGGGCTTCCTGGTCAAGGCGATCGCCCTCTGCAAGGTCGTGCTGGCGCAGAGCCCGAACCACGCGGAGACCACCCTGCTCCTCGCCCGCTTCCACACAGCCTCGGCGAGCACGAGCCGACGCGGCCTCGCTCGCGCGCCCCGCACCCCGGCGCCCGCCAGCGCCGAGGCCGGGCCCGCGCCCGCCCCCGCGCCCGCCCCTGCACCCGCCAGCGTCGAGGCCGGGCCGGCGCCCGCCCCTGCACCCGCCAGCGTCGAGGCCGGGCGGGCGCCCGCACCTGCACCCGCCAGCGTCGAGGCCGGGCCGGCGCCCGCCAGCGCCCCGCCCTCCGCGCCCACCCGGGCCGCGGCCCGGGCGCCCGGGCAGCCGCCCGAAGCCGGAGCGACGCCCCCCCGCGCCGCACCATCCCGCCCGGCGGCTCCCTCGACGCCGTCGTGCTCCACGAGCTGGTGCCGTCCGCGCGCCGCGAGGAGCGGCCGGCGGACGTCGAGGGTGAGGTCTTCCTCATCCCGCTCGAGGACGAGGTGGAGACCGCCCTCGCCGAGGCCTTCCCCGTCGAGGGCGCCCGCCTCACCCCGGAGCGTCCCGGGGGGACGCGAGGACCGGACGCCGGGCAGGCCGGGCCCGCGCCCGGCGCTGTCGCCTCGTCGACGCGATCGGCGCCTCCGCTCCGCGAGCTCCCCTTCACGCCGCTCTTCTCCTCGCTCGAGGAGGGCGCGCTGCGCCGGCTGATCGAGCGCGTCGCCGTGCGCGAGGCGGAGCCGGGCGAGGTGATCATCCGCGAGGGAGAGCCGGGGGACAGCCTCTTCGTCGTCGTCGAGGGCGAGGTCGCCGTCCGCCAGGCGGGGCCGCCGCCTCGAGAGCTCGGCCGCCTGGTCGAGGGCGCGTTCTTCGGCGAGGTCGCGGTGCTCACCGATCACCAGCGCACCGCCTCGGTGGAGGCCATGACGCCGGTCACCCTGCTCGAGATCACGCGGACGGTGGTGGGCGACCTCCTCGACGAGCACCCGGGGGTGCTGCGGGTGCTGCTCCGCTTCTTCCGCGACCGCCTCGTCGCCAACCTCACGGCGAGCTCCGAGCTCTTCGCGCCCTTCGCCGAGCAGGAGCAGCAGCAGCTCGTCTCGCGCTTCGCCTTCCTCGAGAGCGAGGCGGGGAGCCTGCTCATCCGCGAGGGTCAGGGCGCCGACGGGCTCTACCTCCTGCTCGCCGGGCGCCTCGAGGTGCTGCGCGGCGCGCCCATCGCTGGTCGCGGCAGCGACGCACGACCGCCCTCTGCGCTGTGCGGCGCCGCTCCCGGCGAGCGGCGCGTGGCCGAGCTGGGGCCGGGCAGCGTCGTCGGCGAGATCTCGCTGCTGACCCACGGCCCGGCGGTGGCGACCATCCGCGCGGCGAGCAAGTGCTGGCTGCTGAAGCTCGTACGGCGAGACTTCCAGGAGGTGATCATGACCCACCCGCAGGTGCTCGCGTTCCTCTCCGAGCTCGCCGACCGCCGGCGCGCGCAGAGCGCGGCCCTCGCCGCCGAGGAGATCCCCTACGAGGAGCAGCAGATCCTGCTCGTCTGAGGGCCCCCCGCTGCCGGGAGACCGGCCCCGCGTCAGGGCGTGCCGTCGCCCGCGAGCTTCTCGCCCTGCTCGTCGGAGAGCGGCTTGATCGAGGCGCCCGCGCCCGCCGCGTCCACGTCGAGGTAATGACCCATCTTGGTGGTCTTGGTCTGCAGGTAGAAGCGGTTGTGCGGGTTCGGCGGGAGCTGGTGTGGCAGGCGCGAGGCGATGCGCACGCCGTGCTTCTCGAGCTCGGTGATCTTGTAGGGGTTGTTCGTCATCAGCGCGATGGAGCGGATCTGCAGGCTGCGGATCATGTGCGCCGCCACCGCGAAGTCGCGCTCCTCGTCGCGGAAGCCGAGCGCGAGGTTCGCCTCGACGGTGTCGAAGCCGAGGTCCTGCAGGCTGTAGGCGCGGATCTTGTTGATCAGGCCGATCCCGCGGCCCTCCTGGCGCAGGTAGAGGAGCACGCCGCGCTCCATCCCGCCGAGGAGCTTGAGCGCCGCCTCGAGCTGGTCGCGGCAGTCGCAGCGGAGCGAGCCGAGGACGTCTCCGGTCAGGCACTCGGAGTGGACCCGGATCGGCACCGCCTCCTGGCCGGCGACGTCGCCGTGCACCAGCGCGACGTGCTCCTTGTCGTCGCGGTTGTTCCAGAAGCCGACGATCTGGAACTCGCCGAAGCGGCTCGGCAGGTCGGCGATGGCGGCGATCCGCACGCAGACCCCGTCCTTGCCGTAGCCGGAGCAGTCGTGGTCGCGGTTCGAGCGGAGGATCTCCTCGATCTGCATCGGGCTCAGCGGCATGGTCAGGCTCCGCTTCCGTGGTTCTCGACCACCGTGGCGGCGCAGGAGCTGATGCGCGCTGCCAGCTCCAGGCCGGAGAGGTAAGCACCCTCGACGCCGCTCGCCGGGTTGAAGACCTCGCCGCAGAGGCCGAGGCCCGCGCCGGAGGGCCAGCGGAGCAGCACCGGGTGAGTGAGCTCGCTGCCGCGCTGCAGGCGGGCGTGGCGCCACCGGTGCGCCTGCGTCCAGGCGGGCCGGCGAGCCCACTCGCCGAGCAGGCCGGCGGCCGCGCCGAGGAGGACCTCGGTCCAGCGTGCCTCGGGCGCCTCGAGGAGCTCGCGCGAGAAGCCAGGCTGCCCCTGCAGGACGAGCGCGGGGGCGGCGCCGGCGGGGCGCTTCGAGGTGTCGTTCACCAGCGTGTGGATCGGGCTCTCGCTGCCCGGCAGCAGGAGCTGGAAGTCGAGCGGCGGCGCCTCCTCGTAGCCGGCGAGGACGGTGAGGCAGGGGAGGGTGAAGATGGTGCGCAGCGCCTGCACGACCGCGCGCAGCTCGGCGGTGGGCGAGGAGGCGACCAGCGTCTCCAGCAGCTCCAGCGTCTGCTCGACGGGGCAGGTGACGACGACGGTGCGCGCGGCCCGCTCGCCGCGGTCGGTCTCCACGCGGAGCTCGCCGCCGGCCAGCGAAAGGCCAGTGACCCGCGTCTCCAGCTCGACGGTGATGCCGCGGGCGAGGTGCTTGGGGAAGCAGGAGATCCCCTCGGCGATGGCGAGGCGCACGCCCTGGGAGCGGTAGGCCTGAGGCTGGCAGGGCTGCCCGGGGCCGCGCACGTGGTAGGGCCAGTCGAGGATCGGGGTGCAGCCGCCGAGCTCGCTCGCGGCCTGACGGAAGAGCGGCGAGGCGCCGTGCAGCATCGGCACCCCGTGATCGACCGGGCGCCCCTCGACGCGGCGGGTGGCGCAGCGCCCGCCGACGCCGCGGGACTTCTCGAGCAGCGCCACGCTGGCGCCGCGCTCGGTCAGCCGCCGGGCCAGGCTGAGGCCGGCCACGCCGGCACCGATGATCAGCACGTCCTGTGTCATGTGACCTCCTCGCGGCCACCACCTCTTCGATGCCGGAGGCAGGAGAGGGGTGACGGCGCGCGTCGTCTTACATAGCCCAGCCGGCGCGGCGGGGCCAGCGCGGACCTCGCGGCCCGAGGGTGAGCCGGCCTCAGCGGTACTCGACGCGGAAGGCGGAGCTGGCGCCGGGCGGGACCTCCGCGATCGGGCTCACCGCGTAGCAGCCCTCGGCCTCGAGCGCCTGCTTCACCGAGCCCGTGACCAGGACCTCGTGGGCGTGCGCGATGTCCTCACCGAGCTTCGAGGCGGCGTTCACCTCGGCCCCGAAGACGTCCTGGTCCCCCAGGCGCAGCACCTTGCCCCAGCCGATGCCGACGCAGAGCAGGATCTGCTCCTCGGCGGCGCGGTCGCGGTTGGTGGCGTCGAGGGTGCGCTGCATCGCGATCGCGCAGGCGACGGCCCGGCAGGGGCGACGGAAGATGACGAGCAGGCTGTCCCCCTCGGTCTTCAGCACGATCCCGTCGTGCGCGTCGATGATCGGGAGGAGCAGCCGCTCCGACTCGTAGATGACCTGCAGGAAGTGGATGATGCCGAACTCGGCCACTCGACGGGAGAAGCCCGAGAGGTCGGTGAACATCACCGCCCACTCCTCGCCGAAGAGGTCCCAGATGCGAGCGTCGATCCTGGCCCGGTCGGCCCCGGCCTCGAGCCGCTGCTCGATCAGCTTCTCCAGCCGCTCCACCGACGCGCTCGTGCCTACCTGGAAGATGGTCCGCATGGGGCTCCTCGATCCTGGATGCTCCCAGCTCTAGCAGAACCGTGGCCGCAAGGAAACGCCCCCGCGCCGGGTGTGATCCAAGGTTGCTCGGGTCCCCGCGCGCCGCCGGTGCTCGAACCAGGTGAGCGACCGACGGGGAGCGATCGCGCGCCCTCGCGCGCCCTCGCGCCGCGCCGCTTCCCCTCGCCCTCGCTTCTCTGCTACAGCTCGGGCATGCGGCTCCTCTGGATCAGCGAACGCTTCCCGCCCCAGCGCGGCGGCGTGGCGACCGCGGCGGCGCGGCAGGCCGCCGCGCTGGCTCCCTGCGTGGAGAGGCTGGACCTCCTCAACCTGACCGACGCCCTCCCGCCCGGGAGGGCCACCGTCGACGACGAGCGCGGGGTCGTGGTGCACCGGCTCGGGCGCGCCGCCCGCGCCGAGGAGAGCCAGCAGCTCCTGCTGCAGGCGGCGCTCGGGCTCGCGCGCCGCCACGGTCACGACCGCGTCCTCGGCTTCTACGCGGTGCCCGCCGGGCAGGTGGCGGTCCTCTGCGCGGAGCTCCTCGGCTGCCCGAGCGCCGTCAGCCTGCGCGGCAACGACGTCGACCTGGGGATCTTCGGCGGGCGCGGTCAGCAGCTCGAGTGGACGCTGGCGCGCGCCGGGGCGGTGCTGGCGGTCTCCCGCGATCTGCTGGAGAAGGCCGCGCTCGTCGCCCGCCGCCGGAGCGGCCTGCACCTGGTGCCGAACAGCGTCGACGCGGAGCGCTTCGCGCCGGGCGCGCCGGTCGCCGCGCACCTCGGCGGGGTGCAGGGGCTGCCGCGGCCGCACCTCCTCTTCGCCGGCGAGCTCCGCTTCAAGAAGGGCCTCGAGCTGGTGCTCGAGCTCGCCGAGCGGCTGGCCGCCGAGGGCGCAGCGGGGAGCGTGGTCGTCCTCGGCGGCGCGCGCCGGGACGAGGCGGAGCGCGTCGCGCGCTGGCGCCTGGCCGAGCCGCGCGCGGCGGCCCGGCTCCGCGAGCTCCCTTACCTGCGCGACCCGGAGGCGCTGGTCTCGCACTACCGCTCCGCCGACCTCGTCATCTTCCCCTCGCTCTGGGATGGCCTGCCGAACGCGCTCCTCGAGGCGATGGCCTGCGCGCGGCCGGTGCTCGCCACGCCGGCGGGCGGCATCCCCGAGGTGGTCGAGCCCGGCCGCTCGGGGTTGCTGGCGCCGCTCGATGCCTTCGTCGACGAGGCGCTCGCGGCGCTGGCGCTCCCGGCGGCGAGGCTGGCCGGGCTCGGCGAGGCGGCGCGGCGCCGCGTGCTGGAGCGGCACAGCCCCGCCGCGGAGCGGGCCGCGCTCCTCGCCATCCTGCGCGCGCTGCCGGCGCCGGCGGGACGGCCGCCGGAGGCGCGCGGCGCTGGCTGCCCCGGCGAGGTGGCCGGATGAGCCGCGTCCTCTACCTCGCCGCCGACGTGGTGCCGTCGCCGAAGGGCGCCGGCGTGCGGATCGAGCGGACCGTGCGCACGCTCGGCGAGCTCGGGCACGAGGTCGCGCTCTGCACCCTCGGCGCCGGTGCGGCCGACGGCCTCGCTGGCCTCGAGCACCAGGTGGTTGTGGCCGAAGAGGAGAACGCCCTCGAGCGCATGCTCCACTTCCGGCGCGCGGCGCAGGCCTGGCTCGAGGGGCAGCGGGCGGACCTGGTGCAGGTGCGCGGGCTCTGGGAGGGGATCCCGGCGGTCGCCTGGGCGCGGGCCCGCGGCGCACGCCTGATCCTCGAGGCGCACGGCTTCGCCTCGATCGAGCTCCCCTACCACTACCCGGCGCTCTCGCGCAGCCCCGAGCTGCTGGAGAAGCTGATCCTCGAGGAGGGCGCTCTCCTGCGCGAGGCGGACCTGGTGATCACCCACTCGCAGACGGGCCGCCGCTACCTCCTCGCGCGCGGCGTGCGGCCGGAGCGGATCGCGGTCGTCGCGAACGCGGTGGACGCGGAGCGCTTCGCGCCGGCGCCCGCGCCGCCGCCCGATGAGCCGCCCTACCGGCTGGTCTACGTCGGCACGCTCTCGCCCTGGCAGGGGCTGCCGCTGCTCGTCGAGGCGCTCGCGCGGCACCGCGGCGCGCCCCTCGAGCTGGAGGTGGTGGGCCCGGCCAAGGCGCTCTGGCGGCAGCAGCTGCGCGCGCTCGCCCGGCGGGCCCGCGTCCACGAGCAGGTGCGGCTCGTGGGCGCCACCACCCAGGCGGAGCTGGTACCGGCGCTGCAGCGCGCGCACCTCTGCCTCGCGCCGCTGCCGGCCGACGCGCGCAACGTGGTGCAGGGGTGCTGCCCGATCAAGCTCCTCGAGTACATGGCGGTCGGCCGCCCGATCCTCTCGACCCGCGTCGCCCCCGTCGAGGAGCTCCTCGAGCACGACCGCTCCGCGCGACTGGTGCAGCCGGGGAGCCCGCTCGCGCTCGCCGACGGGATCGGCTGGATGCTCGCGCACCCGGTGGAGCGCGAGGCGCTCGGGCGCGCAGCGCGGGAGCAGCTCCTCGCGCGCTTCACGCTGGGCCACTTCCGCGTCGCGCTCGAGCAGGCGCTGCGGCGGCTGGAGCCGCGGTAGCGCGTCGCGCGCCGAGCCGTTCTTTGCGCTCGCGCTCGAGCAGGCGCTGCGGCGGCTGGAGCCGCGGTAGCCGAGCCGTTCTTTGCGCGTCGCGCTCGAGCAGGCGCTGCGGCGGCTGGAGCCGCGGTAGCCGAGCCGTTCTTTGCGCGTCGCGCGCCGAGCCGTTCTTTGCGCGTCGCGCTCGAGCAGGCGCTGCGGCGGCTGGAGCCGCGGTGGCGCGTCGCGCGCCGAGCCGCTCTTTGCGCGTCGCGCTCGAGCAGGCGCTGCGGCGGCTGGAGCCGCGGTAGCGTCGCGCGCCGAGCCGCTCTTTGCGCTCGCGCTCGCCTCCGCGTCCAGCGCCGCGCTTCGAGACCTGGCGTTCGCGCTCGCCTCCGCGGCCAGCGCCTCGCTTCGACCTCGACCTCGACCTCGACCTCGACCTCGCCTCGGCCGCACCTGCACCGGTGACAGCGGGCCGCTCCGTGTTGCAGAATGGAGTCACCACACAACTCGGGGTGAGGCGAGGAGGAGCGCGATGCTGAACGTCGATCTTCACCAGCTCAGCGAGCCACCCGCCCGGCTGCTCGCGCTCTTCACCGAGGCGCACGCGAGCGACAAGTGGGCCGAGGGCAAGGCGCGCCTCTTCGGCTGGCTCGGCGGCCTCGGCCTCCTCTTCGGCATCGTCGGGGCGATCCTCGGCGCCGCGGCAGGAGCGGTCGGCGTGGTGGCCGGCGTGCTGGTCCTCGTCGGCGGCATCGTGAGCCTGGTGATTCGCTCGCGCTACAAGCGCTACGACCTCGACGACCGCAAGCTCGCCACCGTGACCCAGTTCCTCAAGATCATCTCGGCGGACTCACCGCAGGGCGAGCCCATCAGCGTGCGCCTCGACCTTCGCCCCCACGACAAGGCGACGCAGCCGGCGGTGGAGGACGCCGGCTGGGGCAAGCCCAAGGTGAAGAAGTACCAGCACACCTGGCTCCACCTGGCGGGCTCGCTCCTCGACGGGAACCGCTACGAGGTCATCGTCACCGACCAGATCCTGCGCAAGGAGAAGCCGAAGCGGAAGTACACCAAGGTGAAGGAGCGGACCTCGTCGCAGCTCTTCTTCACCCTGCGGCTCCATACGCGCTACGGCGCCGCCGAGGCGCTCGCTGGCGAGCTCGGCAGGCAGCCGCTGCCCGCCGAGCTCGAGGCCCGCACCATCCGCGGCCGCGGCCGCGCGCTCACCGTGGCGTGCGTGGGCTCGCCGACCGTCACGCTCAGCGCGCGGGGCGGCCGCCAGGTCCTGCAGGCGGGCCACGTGGTGACCGGCAACACGCTCCTCGGCCTGCTCCTCTGGTGCTACGACGGGCTCGCCCGCGGCGGGCAGCGCTCCGCCGCCTGAGGGCCAGCCGGTGGTCGATCTCCCCGGCCTCCTCGCCGACGAGGGCGCCCTCGCCGCGCTGGGCCGCGCGGTCGACGAGGGCGGACCGCCGCTGCTCCGCGACGCCAAGATCAAGATCACCTCGCGCTGCAACCTGCGCTGCGAGATGTGTCGCTACTGGAGGACGCGCGAGGAGGCCACGCTGCAGGGCGAGCGCTGGCGGGCCGTCCTCGGCGAGCTCGCCGCGCGCGGCTGTCGCAAGGTGCACTTCTCCGGCGGTGAGGTGCTGCTCAGGCCCGACTTCCTCGAGCTCGTCGAGCACGCGGTGACGCTGGGGCTGAAGACCAACCTCACCTCGAACGGCTGGCTCCTCGACCGCGAGGCGGCGCGGCGCCTGGCTCGGGCGGGCGTCAACGGCGTCTCGCTCTCCCTCGACGCCGCGCGCGCGCCGCTGCACGACGCGATCCGCGGCCGCGAGGGCGCCTTCGAGCGCACCGTGCGCGCCATCGGCTGGCTGACCCGCTACGCGCGCCGCGGGCGTCCGCGCGTACGGATCAACTGCGTGGTGATGCAGCAAAACTACCGGCAGCTGCCCCGGCTCACGGCGCTCGCTGGCGAGCTCGGCGCGGTGGACCTGGTGCCGATGCCCGTCGACGAGAAGGGCGAGGGGCGCAGGCGGCTCTCGCGCCGGCAGATCGAGCGCTACAACCGCGAGCTCGCGCCCGAGGTCCTCGCCATCCGCCAGCGCCTCGGCCTGCCCACCGACGAGGCGCGCGTCCACCCGTTCGGCGTCAGCAGCGAGGAGGTCCGCCTCGCCCGCGCCGGGCTCTACGCCCGCGGCGCCCACGCGCGCGGGCCGTGCCTGGTCCCCTGGCTGCACGTCTTCCTCGCCTGGGACGGCCGAGTCTACCCGTGCTGCATGACCCACGGGCGCACCCCGGCGCTCGGCGAGGCGAGCGCGGCCTCGGCCGCGGCCATCTTCGACGGCGAGCCGTACGCCCGCCTGCGCCGCGCGTTCGCCGCCGGGGAGCTGCTCCCCGCCTGCGAGCGCTGCGATCTCTTCCTGCAGGAGAACGCGCTCCTCACCGAGGCGCTGCGCGCGCGCGGCTACCTCGGCGGTCAGGCGCGCGCGCCGAGCCGGGCGTCGACGAGCGCCGCCAGGGCCGAGGCGCCGTCCTCGGCGGCCGGAGGCAGCGGCGCCGCGCGCTGAGGCAGCGCCACCGCGCGCTGAGCCAGCGCGCACGCGACGAGCGCCTCGAGCTGGGCCGGCTCCTCGGCGACGAGGGAGCCGGCCACCCGGCGGTGCTGGTCGTCGTAGACGCGGCGCTGCGGCAGGTGGATCGCGACGAGGCCGTGCAGCCGGGCCTCGTGCACCGCGTGGTAGCCGCCGGCGCAGACGAGGAGGTCCGCGGCGGCGAGGGCGCGCACGGCGGGGTAGAGCGCAGCCACGCGCAGCCCGGGCTCGTCGCGGGCGGGGAGCTCGGCGCTGATCGCCACGAGCCGGGCAGCGGGGGCGACGCGCGCGCAGACCTTGCGCAGCAGCCGGCAGAGCTCCTCCTGCAGCGCGGGGTCACCGCTCGGCAGGGCGAGGACCAGCGGCGCGTCGCCGTCGGCGCCGAGCGCGCGGCGCGCCTCCTCGCGCGCCAGGCACTCGCCGCGGGCGCGCAGGAGCACGGGCGGCAGGCGCGAGGCGGGGAGGCGCAGCGCCTCGAGCTCCACCGGCGGAGCCTCGCACCAGAGGATCCGCTCGTAGCGCTCCTCCAGCGACGCGCGTACGCCGGGGTCGAGGTAGTAGGCGGGGGTGACCCAGCGGGAGACGAGCCAGCAGGGCGCGCGGGTCGCGGCCAGGATCGGAGGCAGCTCGCCGAGGACGCCGCGCGGGAAGACGTCGATCAGGAGCAGCTCGGGCTCGAGCCGGCTGACCGCCCCGGCCACGAAGGCAGCGAGCTCCTCCGCCGACGGGCGCGGCGGCGGCGCCAGGTGCGTCACCCCCTCTCGCTCGGCCCACGAGCCGGCAGCGGCGGGGGCCACGAGGACGCCCGCGCCGGGCGGGAGGCGGCGGAGGACCGCGAGCCCCCGCGCGGCGTGGCCGTGGCCGCCGCCCATGGCGTAGTAGAGGACGCGCACGATCAGCCGCCGCCCATGGCGTGGTAGAGGAGGCGCACGATCAGCCGCCGTCCATGGCGTGGTAGAGGAGGCGCACGATCAGCCGCCGCCCATGGCGTGGTAGAGGACGCGCACGGTGTGCTCGCTGCCGGTGAGCCCCGCCCGGAGCTCAGCTCGCGTCGACGTCGCGCTCGAGCGCGAGGGCGTCTGCCTCGGCGCGCGGCCGATCGAAGGCCGCGTAGTCGCGCGCGTCGTAGTAGGCATAGCCGCTGCGGTGGTAGTGGCTGTACCA
This sequence comes from Myxococcota bacterium, assembly GCA_022710245.1. The sequence continues at coordinate 6,537 of JAKLHH010000014.1, read as the reverse complement.
GAAGGGATCGTCGTAGTAGGCGTAGAACCCGCGGTTGGGCGCGCCGGCGACCGGGTCCGCGACCGGACCGCAGGCGGCCTTGTAGCAGGAGACGCAGACCGGGCCGCTCCCCTGCAGCTCGCGCAGGTGTCGCTGGCAGACCTCCTTCTGGCAGCGGCTGCACCTGCCCACCACCGGCTGGTCGCAGGTGTGGGCGAAGAGGAACCCGCTCCGCTCTCGACAGGACATGCTGCGCCTCGACCCTGAGTAGTTGCAGCGCAATCTTCGTCGCAAAGCGGGGAGCTGCGCAAGCCCACCGGCGGCCACGGGGGGCCACGGGGGGCCACGGGTGCCGCCGCGGGGCGGCGCGGGACTCACGACTCATGGAGGACTCGAGAGGTGCTCACCTCTTCAGCGCCGCGCGACCTCGGGCGCGCTCGGGAGGGGCGCGGTCAGCGGGCACGCACCGCGCGCCCGGCCATGCAGACCGCGGCGATCAGCGCCGCCAGCACCGTCTGCGTGGCGCCGACCGGGAGCCGCAGGAAGAACGAGAGCACATAGCCGGCCGCCGCCGAGACGACCCCGAGCGTCGCGGCCACCACGAAGGCCGGGCCGAGCCGGCGGCAGAGGCTGAGCGCGGCCATCGCGGGGAGCACGCTGAACGCGAAGACCGGCATCGCGCCGAGCGCCCTGGTCGTCACCGAGACCATCAGCCCGACGCTGAGCAGGAGCCCCGCGTCGAGGAGGCGGACCGGCAGCCGCTGCACGCGCGCGCTCTCCGCGTCGAAGCTGGCGAAGACCAGGCCGCGGCGGGCCCAGAGGTGCAGCGCGAGCACGAGCGCCCCCAGGGCGAGCGTCGCGTGCAGGTCGGCCTTGCTCACCATCACCGCGGTGCCGAAGAGGATGGCGTGGATGTCGTGGCTCTCCTGGCTGATGCGATCGCCGATCAGCAGCGCCCCGCCCGAGCAGAGGATGAAGACCAGCCCGATCACGCTCTCGCGGGTCAGCCGCAGGCGGCGCGGGCTGGCGCCGAGGAGGAGCGTCGACCCGAGGCCGAAGAGGAAGGCGGCGCCGGTCGGGCTGGCGGCGCGGGCGAGGCCGAGGTGGATCTGCGCGTAGTAGGCGAGCGCGACGCCGAGCCCGGCCGAGTGGGTGATCGCCGCGGAGACGAAGACCATGCGCCGGAGCACGATGTAGACGCCGAGGAAGCCGAGGACCAGCCCGGCCGCCGCCCCGCAGACGATGGGATCGCGGAAGAGCTCGAGGCCGGCGACGAAGTCCGACCAGCTGGGCGCGGCCTCAGCGGGAGGCATCGTCGCTCCTCGGGGCCCCGGTCCTGGCGTCGCTGCCGGACGCTCCGGGATGAGACAGCGGGGCCGGCAGCGGGGGCTGCTCGCGCCCGTAGCGGGCGAGGAAGGCGGGGTGGGCGAAGACCTCCGCGGGTGTGCCGCCGACCACGGTCTGCGTGTCGCGGTCGAGGAAGAGGACCTTGTCGGCGAAGTGCGAGACCAGCGGCAGGTGGTGGGTCACGATGAGGATGGCGAGGTCGTGGTCGCGGCGCAGGCGGTCGATGAGGGCCAGCGTCTCGCGCTCGGCGACCTCGTCCATCGCCGCGGTCGGCTCGTCGAGGACGGCCAGCTCGGGCTGGCTGACGAGGAGCCGCGCCATCAGCACCTTCTGCTTCTGCCCCTCGGAGAGCTCCTGGAAGGCGACGGCCGCCAGCTCGGTGGCCCCCAGCTCCTCGAGCGCGGCGGCGACGAGGCGCCGCCCCTCGCGGCCGATCCCCGGGCGCAGGAAGCTCCAGCCCCGCTCGAGGCCGAGCGCGACCACGTCGCGGGCGCGCAGCGGCACCAGCTGGTCGAGCTCGACCCGCTGCGGGATGTAGCCCATGGGCAGAGGCTGCCGGCAGGTGATCAGGCGCCCGCTGATCGGCGGCAGCAGCCCGAGCAGGGTGCGGAACCACGTGGTCTTGCCAGCGCCGTTCCGACCCACCACGGCGCAGAGGTCGTTGTGGCAGAGGGAGAGGTCGATCGGCGGCAGGAGCGCGCGGCCGCCATGCCCGACCACCAGGCGCTCGCAGCGGAGCACGGCCTTGCCCTCGCCGCAGGTGGCGGGGTCGCGGCACGGCACCGGCAGCGCCGGGCTCGCGGCGCGGAGCGCGGCGCCGTGCGCGCAGTCGCACTCGCGGTCGTGGCGAGCGGCGCGGTCGCGGCTCGAGCGCTCGTTGTGCTCGTCGTGGCCGTGATGCTCGTCGTGGTCGTGATGATGGTCGTGGCCGTGATGCTCGTCGTGGCCGTGATGCTCGTCGCGGTCGTGGTGCTCGTGGCCCATCACTTGCTCCTCGCGGTGCTGACGCTGGCGCGGCTGCCGCGGAGCGCAGCGACCAGCGCGGCGCCCGCCGCGCGGTTCTGGTAGAGGTCGAGGACGACCTTGCCGCCCCCGTGATCGAGCCTGTCCCAGGCGACCCCGTCGAGGAGGCCCTCGCTCGCCCAGAAGAAGACGCTGAGCTCGAAGTGGTAGGGGTGCTCGCGATCGAGCGGCTCGGTGGCGGGCAGCTTGAGCGGGAGCACGAGCGGCGCGGCGAGGTCCGCGGTCACTTGCAGGGTCGCGCCGCCCAGGCGGTCGCCGGTGTCGCGCAGCGTCCCCTGCAGGCACAGCCGATCGAGCGCGAGCTCGACGCTGCCGGCCTCGCCGCCCGGGAGCTCGCAGCTCGGCTCGCAGGCGGAGAGCTCGCGGCGCGTGCCCTCGCCGAGGAGCTCGAGCGCGGCGCCCACCGGGAGTCGCGCGAGGGGGCCTGGAGCGGCCGCGTCGTCGGCGGCGGCGTCGTCGTCGTGCGCGGCGGCGTCGTGCGCGGCCTCCTCGGGCCAGGGCGGCGCGGTGGTGCCGAGGAGGCGCGCGCCGGTGACCCCGAGGCTCAGACTGCCGAGCTTCAGCTCGAACCCGTCGGACGTGCGCAGCCAGCCGTCCGGCTGCAGGCGCCCCGCCGCCGGATCGAGCGCGGCGAAGCCGGTCCAGAGGCGCGCCGAGAGCCGCGCGAAGCCGCTCCCGTCGACGGCGCTGCAGCCCGTCGCGGTGAGCAGCAGGGGGAGGACGACGAGGCGCGCGCACTTCATCGCCGCGGCCCCTTCAGGGCGGCGACGATCTTCTGCACCTCGTCGTCGAGGTGGGTGAGGTAGCGCTGGCCCGCGCGCACGTCGGTGCCGCCGCGCAGCACGATCAGCTTCGCCCCCGTCTTGCTCGCGATGAGCTGCGCGGTGCGGTCGGGGTAGTACTCCTCCTGCAGGATCAGCGGGACCTTCGCCGCGCGGATCGCCTGCAGCACCCTGAGCACGTGCGCGGCGCTCGGCGGGATGCCGGGCTTGGGCTCGAGGTTCTCGACGATCTTCAGCCCGAGGAGGTCGGTGAGGTAGATCCAGGAGCGGTGGTAGGTGACGACCGGCGTGCCCTTGAAGGGCGCGACCTGGGCGGCCCAGCGCCGCTGCGCCGCGCGCAGCTCGGTGGTCAGGCGCGCGGCCGCCGCCCGGTAGCTCGCCGCGCCGGCGGCGTCGAGCTTGCCGAGGCGCTCGGCGAGCGCACCGGCGACCCGCACGCCGTTCTCCGGATCGGTGAGGTAGTGCGGGTTCCCGCCTGGGTGGATGTCGCCCATGCTGCGATCGACCCGCGCCTGGGGCACCTCCTTCAGGCGCGCCACGCTCGAGGCGTCGAGGTAGCCGGCCGCGCCCGGCTGGATCGCCGGGTTGCGGGCGCCGCGCAGCAGCACCGGGAGCCAGGCGACCTCGAGCTCGAGCCCGACGACGACCAGCAGGTCGGCGCGGTTGAGCGCCAGCGCGAGGTGCGGCCGCGCGTCGGCGAAGTGCGGGTCCTGCGTCGGCAGCAGGAGCGCGGTCACCTCCACGCGATCGCCGCCGACCTCGCGCGCGAGCGCTGCCAGGTCGGGCACGGTGGTGACGACGCGCAGCTTCGCGCTGGCCGGCGTGGGGCCGAGCGCGAGGAGCAGGGTGAGCGTCGAGAGCAGCCAGCGCATGGTCATCTCCTCAGAAGGTGTCGGCGCCGTGGGCGCCGACGGCAAACTCCAGCGCCAGCATGATGCCGTGGCAGGCAACGCGCCAGGAGGGCCGGTCGTGATTGCATGCAGTGGCTCACTGGGGCTCCTCTGCGACGGAGGCGCTCGCCCATCGGTGGGCAGCTTCCCGCGGCGCACGCCTGCGGTTCCGATCACCTCGCCTGGCTCGGTCCGGTATGCGGATCGGCTCTAGCGCGGAGGAGAGACCTTGGGAGCGAGGAGCAGGATGGGGATGGCGCGCCCGCTGTGCCGGGCGGGGGCGCGCTGCGCCGTCGGCGTCACCCGCGGCGCTGGCGGCGCCACCGCTGCAGCGGCGAGCTCGCTCGTCTGCGCCAGCAGCTCGAGCGCGGCGCAGGCGTGCTCGCCGCGGACCTCGAGCTCCGGCCGCACCCGGGAGCGGGTGGGATCGCCGGGCGCCTCGGCGGGCAGGTCCGACGGCAGATGGATGAGCTCTCCGTCCTCGGAGCAGTAACCGTGTCGCTCGGCCGCGCGGTGGCTGAAGGCGCTGACGCTGCCCGAGAGGAAGAGCGCGATGAGGACCATCGCGGTCGGTCGAGGGCGGCGCAGCGTCATGGCTCGACTCTTATGTCCTGCCGCTCGCGCTTGTCAAGCGAGCGCTCTGCCGCACCGCAGCGACGGAGTCCTTGCACGGGAGGCGGCTCCTGCTATAACGGGCCAATGCGCTTCCAGGGACGGGCGGCGGTGATCACGGGGGCGAGCCGCGGCGTCGGCCGCGCGCTCGCGCTGGGGCTGGCGAGGGAGGGCTGCGACGTCTTGGTCGCGGCCAAGAGCGTGGAGGAGGACCCGGCGCTGCCCGGGACCATCCACTCCACCGCGAGGGAGGTGGAGGCGCTCGGCCGCCGCGCGCTCCCCTTCGCGGTGGACGTGCGCGATGGCGAGCGGGTGGAGGCGATGGTGCACGCGGCGGTGGAGCGCTTCGGCCGCATCGACTTCCTCATCAACAACGCGGGCGCGCTCTACGCCCACCCGCCGCTACGATCTGGTGCAGGCGGTGAACTCGCGGGCGAGCTTCATCGCCGCGCGCGAGTGCATCCCCGTCATGAAGCGGCAGGGCTTCGGGCACATCCTCAACATGAGCCCGCCGATCCAGCCAGAGGCGGCGCCCGGCAAGGTCGCCTACCTGATCTCCAAGCAGGGGATGACGCTGCTCACCATCGGGCTCGGCGGCGAGCTGCGGGGGAGCGGCGTGGCGTGCAACGCGCTCTGGCCGGAGACGATGATCGAGTCCTACGCGACCATCAAGCACCACCTCGGCGAGCCGGCGGACTGGCGGCGGCCCGAGATCCTGGTCGACGCCGCCATCGAGATCTTCTCGCGAGACCCGCACACCTTCACCGGGCGGGCGCTCCTCGACGAGACCTTCCTGCGCGAGGAGTGCGGGGTCAGCGACTTCACCCGCTACCGCTGCGACCCGGGGGTGGAGCCGCCCAAGGTGGGCCTCGACTTCAGGATCCGCGCGGGCCGCCCCGAGCACGGAGAGAGAGCAGGCTAGAGAATGAGCGACGCGCCCTCGCCGACGAGCGGCCCCATCGGCCGCCTCAAGCGTCTGGTGCTCGAGCAGCTCCTGCGCGAGGAGGACTTCGTCCTCGTCGTGGTCGACCCCGCCTCGCCGGGGGTCAAGCTCCCGACCCCGCTGCTCGAGGGTGGACAGCCGGTCGCGCTGCACCTCGGCCTGCGGATGGCGGTGCCAGTCCCCGACCTGCTCGTCGACGAGACGGGCATCTCCGGGACGCTCTCCTTCAACCGCGCGCCGTTCCACGTCAGCCTCCCCTGGCCCTCGCTGGTCCAGGTCTCGGTGCGCGACGAGCACCTGATCTGGCTGACGCCGAGCGCGCCGGGGCTGGAGCCGCGCGCGCCAGGGTCGAAGGACAGGCCGCGGCTGCGGCTGGTCTAGGCTCCGCTTCCTCTCTGCTGCTCATGGTCATGTTCGCTCGGGTCTGGCGGAGCGCTCGGCCCGCTCGGCCTCGGACCTTCGTCGGGAGCACGCCGGGCCGGGACAGCCTCGGGGGACGATTCCCAAACTCCGACAACTCAGCGCGCCACTGGAGACTTCTGCCCTTGACAGGCGGCCACTTCATGCTCGGAGTTAGGGCGATTCGCCGAGCGTTGATCGCCGGCGCTCGGCCCGCTCGGCCTCGGACCTTCGTCGGGAGCACGCCGGGCCGGGACAGCCTCGGGGGACGATTCGCCGAGCGTTGATCGCCGGGGTGGAGCAGACGCTCCTGGCGCTCGACGAGGGTCCTCGGCCTCGTGGGCCTCGCCTCTGCGCTTCTGCGCGTGAGCAGGCACAACGTAGGGAGCGAGGCAGGGCGCGAGCGAAGGAGCGAGGCAGGGCGTGAGCAGGAGCGAGGCAGGGCGTGAGCAGGCACAACGTAGGGAGCGAGGCAGGGCGCGAGCGAAGGAGCGAGGCAGGGCGTGAGCAGGGGCGAGGGAGGGCGTGAGCACGCACGACGGAGCGCGCGAGACAGGGCGCG
>JAKLHH010001399.1 GCA_022710245.1 Myxococcota bacterium | reverse complement strand
GCGGCTGAGGAGGTCGCGGTCGATGCCGTCGATGATCCGTCCGCGGCGGACGGCCTCGAGGGTGTCCCAGCCTGGCCGCGCGCGCAGGCGGCGCAGCCCCTGGCCGCGCAGGTCGACCTCGACGCTGGTGAGCAGGATCACGTCGGGCTGGCTGGCGAGGATCTCCTCGGCGCTCACCTGCGCGACGGGCCGCGAGAGCCGCGGGGCGGCGTTGTGGCCGCCGGCCAGCTCGAGGAGCTCATCGACGAAGGAGCCTGGCCCGGCGCACCAGGGCTTGAGCGGGTCGGAGCCGTCGATCTCGATATAGACGCGCGGGCGCGGGCGCCCCTGCACGGCTCGCACCACGCGCTGGACCCGCGCGCGGAGCTCACCCGTGAGGCGCGTCGCGGCGGCGTCGGCGCCGCAGAGCGCGCCGATCGCGCGGATGTTGGCGTAGAGCCGGTCCATGGTGCGGGGGTCGAAGCTCGCCACCACCAGGCCCACCTGCTCGAGCGCATGGAGGCGAGGCGCGTCGAGGTGGCTGGCGAGGACGAGGTCCGGCGCGAAGCCCGCCACGTGCTCCGGCGAGAGCTGGAACGGGCTGGTCGCGGGGAGCCGCAGCGCCTGCGGCGGGTACGACGAGGCGGAGTCGCGCAGCACGACGCGGCCCCCGCAGCCGAGCGCGAAGAGGAGCTCGGTGTTCGACGGTGAGAGCGAGGCGATCCGCCGGGCTGGCGCGCGGAGGGTGATCACGCGGCCGACGTCGTCGGTGGCGTGGAGCAGCGCGCTGCTGCCGCGCCCGGCGCCGTCCCCGCTGGCTGAGGGCCCGGCTGGCCGGCAGCCAGGGGCCCCGCCGGAGGTCAGGCCAGCGAGGGCGACGAGGAGCGCGGGAGGCAGGAGGCGCATCTTGGGGTTGAGTATCGGCAGATCCCCTGCACCACGCCAGTGCAAGATGCCGCCGTGGTCTGACGTCGAGCGGCGAGCCGAGTCAGCGAGGCGCGCCTGGAGCGCGGTGGGTACTCCGCCGAGGCGGCGTCAGAGCAAGCACGTCGTGTGCCCATCGCCTGCGTGGCGTAAGGGCTCGAACCCTCGTGCGCTGATGGCGACTCTCCTCCACAGAGTGTGGAGTGTGCTCGACGACTCGAGCTGCCTGAAACCGACGGGCCGACGAGATCCCGGCGATCCCGGCGCGGTCGACTCACGGGAGCGGTGGGGCTAGACTGGCCCTCGTGACCGGCTCGCCCCCCAGCGAGGATCGCGCGCAGCGTCGCGCAGACCGCCTGACCGCCCTCGGGGTCGCCGCCGCGTCCCTCATCCTCTATCTGCTCACGCACTGCCCGACCGTCTTCTGGTACGACAGCGCCGAGTACGCGGCCGCGGCCGTCACCCTCGGCGTCCCGCACCCGCCGGGCTGCCCGCTCTACGTCCTCGCCGGACACCTCGTCGTGCAGCTCCCGCTGGACCCCGCCCGCGCGCTGAACCTCCTCAGCGCGGTCTGCGGCGCCCTCGCCGTGGCGCTGGCCTTCGTCGTGCTCCGCCGCCTCGAGGTGCGGCGCCTCCCGGCCGCGGTGGGCGCCGCGCTCCTCGGCAGCGGTCAGCTCTTCTGGTCGCAGGCCCTGATCGCGGAGCTCTACACGCCCGCGCTCTGCTTCGACCTCGGCGCGCTCGCGCTGCTCCTCGAGGGGCTGCGGCGCGACCGCGGCGGGCGGCTGATCGCGGCGGGCGGGCTCGCCGGGCTGGGGCTAGGGGTGCACCTCTCGGTGGCGACCTGCGGCCTCGGCTACGCGCTGCTCGTCCTCGGGCTGGGGCTGCGCGTGGAGCGGCCGGCCGAGCTGCGCCGCCTCTTCAGCGGCCAGGCGCTGGGGCGACGGCTCCGCGTCGCTGCCGCGTCGCTGGGCGCCGCCCTCCTCGGCGCCTGCGTCACCTTCGCCTGGATCCCGCTGCGGTCCGCGATGAAGCCCGCGCTCAACGTCGGCGATCCCTCCACGCCCGAGCGCTTCCTCTGGTTCCTCACCGGCGGAAACTACAAGCACTGGTGGCTGCACGGCTACGATCGCCTGGCGCGCGCCGGGAAGATCCTCGGCATCCTGCAGGAGCAGGTGATGGTGGTGGGCCTCGCGCTCGCCGTGCT
>JAKLHH010001398.1 GCA_022710245.1 Myxococcota bacterium | reverse complement strand
CTCGTCGCGCTCGGTGTCTTCGGGCTCCTCGCGGCGGGGCTCTGGAGCTCGCGCCGGGTCAGCAGCCGCGCGCCGCTCACCGACTGGGGACGGACGGTCCTGCGTCGCGCCACGCGGGGCGCCTGGGCCGTCCTCGGGCTGCTGCTGGTGGCTCACGCGGGGCTCTGGGTCGTCGAGCTCCGGCTCCCCACCGCGCTGCAGCTCGTGCTCCCCGGCGTGGTGCTGCTCTCGCTCCGCTTCGTCCGGCGCGAGGGGCTGGCCTGGCTGCTGGTCGGGCTGATCCTCGCCTGGACCGCGACGCTGACGCCGAGGGACCTGACCTGCGTGGCGTTGATGGCGGCGGCTGTCCTCGCGCTGCGCGCGTGGCGTGGGCGCGCGCCGCGCGCGTGCGACGCCGAGCGCGCGAGGCTGCGGCCGCCCGCGGCGCATCCGTATCGCGCGCCCGAGGCTGCTGCCACCGACCCCGCCGCGCCGTCGCCGCGGCCCGCGAGCATCGCCGTCTGCCGCGACGAGCGGCGACGTCTCCTCGGCGGCGCGCTGGCCGCGCTGCACCTCGCGCTCTGGACCGGCGCCTGGAGCGGCGGCGCCCTGCCGCCTCACAGCGTCGCGCTCGACCTGCCGCTCGCGCTGGCGCTGCTCGCGCTCGCCTGGCGCGGACGCGCGCCCGCGCTCGCGCTCCCGGTGCTCGCGCTGGGCGCGCACCTCCTCGTCGCGCGCGGGGTGCTCGCGGCGCCGAGCAGCCGGCTGCACTGGGCGGTGATCACCCTCGCGCTCGGCTTCGCCTCGCTGGGCGTCGCGGTGGCGGCGAGCTGGCTGGCGTCGAGGCCGGGTCGCGGTGCGCCGGGCGCCCCTCCGGCGCGCGAGTGAGGGTGTCGGCCTGGTGCTTCAGCCAAGCCCCTTCGCGATGAGGAAGCGGCCGTAGGCCTTGTCGCTGCCGCGGATGTGGCCGTTCAGCCAGCTGCGCAGGAACATGAAGAGCTCGGCGGTGAGCTGGCCGCGGCCCGCCTGGAACTCGTCGTTGAAGCGCACCACCTCGGCGGCGAGCTTGTCGTGCGCGGCCTTGTGCTCGGGCAGCTCGGGGTAGCCGTGCTTCGTCAGCAGCTCCTCCTCGAAGGCGAAGTGGCTGGCGGTGTAGGCGACCAGCTCTCCGAGGACCTTGCGCACCGTCTCGCCGCCCTTGCCCTGCGCGCTGGACTGGTGCAGCTCGTTGAGGAGCCCGATCAGCTTGCGGTGCTGCTCGTCGACGGCCGCGATGCCCACCGAGAGGGCGTCGCTCCAGGCGAGGAGGGGCAGCGAGGAGCGCCCCTCGTCGATCATCTTCTTGATCGCCACCGTGCGCACCCTGGAGAGCAGCCGCTCGTTAAGCCCGAGCTGCGTCATGCCGCGGATGATCGCCTGCTCGTAGGAGACGATCATCAGCGAGGTCGCGGTGCCCATGACGCGGCAGAAGGCGGCGAACACCTCGCGGGCCTGCTCGGCCGGGAAGGCCTTCAGGCTCTCCTCGAGGACCAGCTGCTCCATCCGGGTAGCCATGGCGAGGACGTGCCCGTTGTCGACGCTGGTCGACGCGTGGTGAAAGCCGATGATGCAGGTGTCCGCCCAGAAGGACTCGCCGGGCTGACCCGAGAGGAGCCGCTCCATCCAGACCGCGAGGCCCTGCTCCCGGTCCGAGCGGTTCAGGTGCTCGACCACCTTCCGTGTCGCGGGGTCGGAGAAGATCGCCTCGGCGTAGAGCTTGCCGAGGCGCTGGGCCCAGGGGAGGGTGGTCTCCTTGACGCTGGCGAGCACGGCCCAGTCCTCCCCGGTGTGGCCGTTGAGGCGGGCAGCCTCCTCGTACGTCTTGCGGGCGAGCTCGACGATGTCCGTCATCTGGCGCAGGCCTCCGCTGCCGGGGTGACCTCGTCACACCACGCCCGCCAACGATCCTGGGCAGCGGGTAAACGTGACGTGTCCGCGGGGAGGGTGCAACCGGCGGCCGCTTGCTCGGAGCCCGAAGCCCGGGTCAGGGGGCGCCAGGCTCGGTGACGGCGGGCTCGGTGACGGCGGCCAGGAGCGCCTCGAGCTGCTCGAGGGCGGGCGGCTTGGCGAGGTGGTGCTCGAAGCCGGCCTCGGCGGC
>JAKLHH010001397.1 GCA_022710245.1 Myxococcota bacterium | reverse complement strand
CGACCCCGGCGGACGGGCAGACGGACGGCAGCGCGCGCGGCCACCAGGTGGTGACGGGGCTCGGCGCAGCGGTGGATGCCCAGGTCGCTCAGTCGCCGACCCTCTCGCGGCAGCTCGCCCAGCTGCAGGCGGACGGCTGGCGGATCGAACGGGGGCAGCCCGGCTCGGGGACCTTCTCGCGGCGCAGTGACCGTCTGATCGTCATCGATCCGAACCACTCCGATCCGGTCAACGGACTGGCGCACGAGGCCGGGCATGCGATCCACACCCCCGTCGCGCCGGATGTCTTCAGCAACATCAGCCGCGAGGACTTCCAGCGCGCGTGGGTCGACTCGCGCCTGACCGGGCCGGCTGGCGAGGGCGACGCGGTGTTCAACGAATACGTGGTCAGCGACGAGCTGGCGCGGCACGGCGTGACCTCCCTGCCCAACACGGGGGCGGTCGAGGACGCAGCCTGGCGCCAGTACCAGACGGACAACGACTACGAGCGGGCGCGCACGGCCATGGGCAACGCCTACGGGAACTACCGACCGAGCGGGAAGCCCGTGGGCACAACTTACATCTCGAGGGACACCGAGTGGGCCGGCCACCACTGGGACCGCTTCAACCCCAACAGCCCGACGAGGCAGTGACCTTGAGCGACGACCTCCAGCAGGCGATCGAGCAGCTCCTCCAGCTCCCGCGGCTCACGCCCGAGGCGGTGGGCAAGACCCTCCGGCTGGCCCTCGCCCCGGCGGGCGGGACGCCATACTTCGCCACCCACCAGGCGACGCTCCCGGTCGGCGAGACTCGCCCCGACGGCGTGGCCTCCGTCGAGCTGCGCGCGCCGCTGCAGCCGCAGGGGGCCCAGGACGGCCTGCTGATCGTCGCGGTCACGGGCGCGGCGCTGACCCTTCGCGAGGCTGTCGCTCAGCGCGGGCAACCAGCGCAGCTGCTCCCCTCGATGCCCGAGGACCCCGAGCGCACCCTCGCCCTCTGCTACCCGCTCCGCGGTGGAGTGCTCAGGCTGATCTTCGACGACCGCGAGCAGACCCTGCGCCGCTTCGTCCTCGATCGCACCGAGCAGCGCTGACCTCCCCGTCGGATTTCACCTTCCCGGCTTCCACCGCCTCCACCCTATGCTATGATCCCGCGATATTCGCCGCGGAGCTGAACGTGAGATCCCATCTGCCAGTCAACAGGGAGGCTCGCTGATGGGGCTCGTGGTCGGCAACCAGCCTCGCTTCCTCTTCGAGCTCGCGGACGTCCCTGACCTGCAGGTGCTCCAGTTCACCGGCCACGAGGAGCTCTCGAAGCCCTTCTCCTTCGAGCTCGAGGTCGTGTGCAGCGATCGCGCCCTCGCCTTCGACCGCCTGGTCAACAAGACCGGCAAGCTGACCATCAAGGGGAGCGTGGAGGCGCGCATCGTGCACGGCGTCGTGCTCCGCGTCGAGGCGGTGGCGATCACGGAGAAGCGCGGCCACTACCGGCTGGTCCTGGTCCCGCCGATGGCCCGGCTCGCGCTCAAGCGCCGCCTGCGCATCTACCAGGACAAGACGACCCAGCAGATCGTCACCGACGTGCTCGGCGAGGGCGGCGTCCAGGGCCTCGACTGGAAGCTGAAGGCCACCTACAAGCCGCGCAACTACTGCGTGCAGTACCGCGAGACCGACCTCGGCTTCGTCTCGCGCCTCCTCGAGGAGGAGGGCATCACCTTCCACTTCGAGCACACCGAGAAGGAGCTGCGCACCGTCTTCACCGACGCGGCCGAGGCGCGCAAGCCGATCACCGCGCCCGCCACCCTGCCCTTCAACGACGAGACCTCGACGGTGCAGAGCCAGGAGCGGGTCAAGCAGCTCACCTTCGGCGCCGGCTTCGGCGTGGCCAAGGTGGAGCTGCGCGACTTCAGCTTCAAGGCGCCGCAGGACTCGGTCAAGGCCGAGTCCGCCGCCGGCGAGGCCACGCTGGAGAGCTACGACTACCCCGGTGAGTTCACCGACAAGGAGCTCGCCGAGCGGCTGGCCAAGGTGCGCCTGCAGGAGCTCACCACCCCGCACAAGTCCGGCGCCGGCGAGAGCGACTGCAACCGCCTGCTGGCCGGCCGCCGCTTCACCCTCGGCGCCGCCCCGCCGGCGAGCGGCGACA
>JAKLHH010001396.1 GCA_022710245.1 Myxococcota bacterium | reverse complement strand
CGCCGCGTGGTCGGGCGCGATGGAGAGCGCCTGCTTGACCTTCTCCAGCGCGCCGGGGACATCGTCGCCGTCGCGGAGCCGCCGCGCCTCGGTGAGGAGCGCAGAGACCTCCTCGTCGCGCAGCTGCTCGCCCAGCCGATCCGCCTCACCGCGGTAGCTGGAGTTCGCCTTGATCTTGCCCAGCTCCTGCCGGGCGGCGTCGAAGGACTTCGCCGTGCGCAGGCTCCGCGCCTTCTCCAGCGCGTCCTGCGCGACGAGCTCGGCGCCGGCCTGGTCCACGTACTGGCGCACCTGGCTCTGCGCGGGCGCCAGCGCGAGCACCTTGAGGAAGTGCCCCCGCGCCTTCTCCCAGTGCTTGGCGTTGAACTCGCTGATGCCCTGGTCGAACTCCTGCGCGAGGATCTCGTCGGGCTTGGGGGCGGACTTGGCGATCGCCTCCTTCTTCTTCGCCGCGACGATCGCCTTCACCCCGACCATCAGCCCGAGGAAGCCGATCACCGCGATGGAGCCGAAGATGGCGATGCGCATCGTCCGTCGCCGCGCGGCCGGCGCTGGCGCGGGCGCCTTGAAGGGCTTCTCCGGCTTGACCTTCTCGGTCTTCTTTCGCTCGGGACGCGGCTTCTCGGCTCGGCCCTTCTCCTTCGCCGCCGCGACCTGCTCGACCAGCTCGCGAGGCGTCACCACGGTCGCCATGCTGGCCAGCTGCGGCGAGGCGCCGGCCGGGCTGATGAAGCGGAGGAGGGTGTTGCCCAGCTCGAGCTGGTCGCCGTCCTCGAGGACCTTGCTCTCCATCCGCTCGCCGTTGACCAGCGTGCCGTTGCCGCTGCCCAGGTCGCGGACGACGAAGCCTCCGTTCTCGAAGCAGATCAGCGTGTGCTTGCGCGAGACGGCGATGTCGGCGAGGACGACGTCGTTGTCCATCCCGCGGCCGAGGCTGTTGTCGCCTGGCTTGAGCTCGAACTCCTTGCCGCGGTTGTTGCCGCCGATGATGACCAGGTGCGGAGAGGTGCCGCCGCCCTCGCGGATGTCCTCCTCGCGCTCGATGCGGGTGGGCGCCGCCTCCAGCTCCGGATCCGAGGGGAGGGGCTCCAGGTTGCCCGCCGGCACCAGCAGGTCGCCCTCGTCGGCGGTCCTCGGCTCGGGGGGCATCGTGCACCCGTCCGGGTCATGGGTGGTGCGGCGCGGACGCAGCCCCGCGGCGTTCTCCACCGGGGACGGTGGCGGCCGCCGCGCCGCGCCCGCCAGCCCGGCCAGGTCGTCCGCCTCGAGGTCGCCGCTGGCGAGGTCGAGCACGGGCGGGCTCGAGTGCTCGCCCGTGGGGCCCAGGTCCTCCTCGCCCGAGAGCACGGCGTCGAGGCGCTCGACCACGGTCCCCGGCGCCCCACCCTCCTCGGGGAAGGGGGGCTCGAGGGGATCCGACCCGTGCGCGCGAGACGGATGAGCCATCACCGGGAATGGTACTCTAACGTGTGCAAGCTCGCAAGGTTACGGGCCCTCCCTGCCTTCCCTCGGCCTCGGCGCTGTCTCGCGCGAGGTCTGGCACCGCCGTGCAGCCTTCGACGTCTGGCGGGGCGTGGGGACCCCCGCTCGCGGGCCCCTCCCCACCCCTCGCTCACTCGCGGGCGAGCGTCGTGCCGGACCAGCACCAGCGAGCCCGCTCCTTCGGCTCGGGGCGGGGCATTGGCCCCTCCCGCGGCGCCCCACGTCCCGCCTCATCGCTGATTCGAGTCCTGTCGTCATCTACGGCTCGGCCAGCGTGTCCAGGTACCGCTGGATCTCGCGGTGCCGGAAGTCGTCCTTGCGGAAGTACCGCAAGGTCCCGAGCAGGAGGTTTCGCGCCTTGCCCCGATCGCCGTCGAGCTTCTCCGCGCGCCGCGCCGAGAAGAGCCCGTCGGCGAACTTCTGCGTGAGCGCCCCGTCCGCCTTCTCGATGAAGTCGAGCGCCTCCTGGTAGAGCTCGGGCCGCTGCGTCAGGTTCTCGAGCAGGTCGCGGGCCCGCCGGAACCCGGCCAGCGCCGTGTACATGTTCCCGGGCTCGATCTCGCGGTCCTCCCACGCCTTCTTCGCCAGCTCGAACTGGAAGCGCGCCTCCTTCGGGTCGGGCGGCGGGATCGCCTCCTGCAG
>JAKLHH010001395.1 GCA_022710245.1 Myxococcota bacterium | reverse complement strand
GACGAGGAGCGGCCGCTGGTCCATGGTCACGCGCTGCAGCACTCGGTCTCCTCGGTGCGCGGCGGCACCAGGAAGACCCCCGGGGGGAGCTTGTCGCCCGGCGCCGGCCCGACCTTGTCCACCGAGGGCCAGCGCTGGACCTTGGTCTCGCGCCAGCGTCGCGAGCCGGTCTGCAAGATGACGCCGCCGACGCCGTCGGCGCGCACGGTGGCCGGGCCATCGCCCTCGAGGACCACGGCTGCCTCGCCGGCCTCGAGGTCGACCCGCACCACCGCGTGCTTGAAGACCGGGCCCTCGTGGCGACCGCACTCGCAGCGGTCGGAGGTGAGGGCGAGGAGCAGGCTCTTGCCGTCGGGGGAGAGGACCGCGGTGGTGTAGTCCGGCGAGCCCGCCTGCTTCGGCAGCGCGATCGGCTTGCCCTCGGGCCGCTCGAGCTTGCCCTTGCGGAGATGGTAGCCGGGCGGCAGCGCGGTGAGCGCGGCGCCGCGGTTGTCAACGGAGAGCGTGGGGCCGTCCCCCTCGCCCTGCTCCGCGTCGCGGTCCTTGCCTCGCTCGCCGAGGACGAACCAGGAGCTGCGGCAGCGCGGCTGGCTGCAGTCCCGCAGCAGGAAGCGGAGCCCGCTCGTGAGCTGGAGCAGCAGCCCGGGCGCCTCGAGCTGGCCGGCGCTCCAGCGCCGCGGCGCCGAGCTGGCGAGCGCAGGCTCCACGGTCAGCTCCACCTCCTCGAAGGGGTGGCAGTGGACGCCGCAGCTCTCGCTCAGCGTCGGGTGCACCTGCGCGACGAGGCGCTTGCCCGGGTCGAAGAGCGCCGCGGTGGCGCCGCGCAGCGCCGGCGCGAGCGGGTAGAAGCGCCGGGTCTCGTGCAGGTAGACGCCAGCGCGCAGGTAGCGGGGCTTCAGCAGCCCCCAGGGGTTGGCGTCACCGTCCCAGAGGAGCGCTGGCACCCCGCGCCGGACCGCCTCGCCCACCGCGGCGGTCAGCTCGCGCACCCTGGCTGCCAGCGCGCGGCCTGGCTCGGACCCGCGGAGCGCCGCCAGATCGGCGTCCTCGCGCCAGAGGGGCCCGAAGCGCGCGAGGTCCTGCTCGAGCGCACCCTCGAGCGCGTGGGCCGCTGCCTGCTGCTGTCCGGCCTTGCTCTGGGCGCAGGCGAGGTTGAAGCGCGCGAGGCCATAGCCGGGCACCTCCCGCAGCGCCTCCTCGAAGCGCGCCCGGGCCTCGGCGTGCTTGCCGGCGCGGTGGAGACGGACCCCCTCGGCGTTCGCCTCGCGCGCGCTGGCGGGGACCGGCTCGGGCACCGCGGCGAAGCCGAGGCGCGGCAGCAGCGAGGCGGGCGTCGGCGCCGGGCGCGGCCTCGGCGCCGCCTTCGTGGCGGGCGTCGAGCCAGGCGCGGGCGCGGTGGGTGCGCGCTTGCCGCAGGCAGCGAGGAGCGAGATCGAGCCGACCAGGATCAGGGTGAGGCAGAGGGGACGCGACATGGCGCGGATCGTATAGCGATGCCGTCGCGAACGCGAGCGGTCCTCGCCATCCCCGGCCACTCCCGCCGATCGTCGAAACACATGGCAGGGCCGCGGCCGCCCTTTCATACTTCTCGACAGCTCTCGAGGAGGCGGCCGATGGGTGAGCGGATCAACGTCTATGTGGAGGCGCACAGGGGGCTGCGAAACGCGCTCTTCTCCACCTGGCGGTGGGCTGGCACGACAGACTGGTCCGATCGGGAGAGCGGCACCGCGCTCGCGTCGGCGCTCGAGAGGCTGGTCGAGCTCCTCTGCGCCGAGGCCCGCCTCGAGGAGGAGTGGCTTCACCCGCTGCTGCGCCGCCACCTCCCTGGTCGCGCCGCCGAGCTGACGCTCGAGCACCAGGCCCAGGAGGACGCGCTCGACGAGCTCGACCTGCAGGTCGCGCGGGTGCAGGCCGCCGAGGTCGCGCAGCGCGCGGCTCCGGGGCGCACCCTCCACCAGCAGCTCGGCCTCTTCATCGCACGCCACCTGCTCCACCTCGACCGCGAGGAGGAGCAGGTCATGCCGCTCCTCTGGGATCGCTGCAGCGAGGTGGAGGTCCGCGCGGCGCGCGAGGGTCTGCTGGTCGCCCGCGAGCAGCTCTCCCAGCTCGACCGGCTCCCCGCCGA
>JAKLHH010001394.1 GCA_022710245.1 Myxococcota bacterium | reverse complement strand
GGTGAAGATCGAGGGGAACGACTGCGGCGTGTTCGGCCCCTGAGCGAAGGTCCGGGTGAAGAGCGCGCCCTCGTTCGCCACCCGGTCCATGGTCGGCGTCAGGCCGCCCGTGTGCCCCATCACGCCCAGCTTGTCCGCGCGCAGCGTGTCGACGCAGACGAGGAGCACGTTGCCCTCGAAGCGCGGGCCCGTCGGGTGGGCCGGGCGGCTCGCCGCCGGACGCGAGGCGACCGGCTGGGCGTCACCGCCCTCGCAGTTCTCGTCGATGCCGTTGCCAGGGAGGTCGTGGGCGCCGGGGTGGATCTCCTTGTTGCGGTCGTCGCAGTCGCCGCCCTGGAACCAGGCGGAGTACCCGTCACCGTCGCGATCGCCGAGCGCGCGGCCGGCGCCGATGAGGAGCGGCAGCAGGTACCCATCGAGCGCCGCCGCCACCGCCGGCGCGCGGTCCCCCATCGCCGGCGCCGTGAGCCCGAGGCCGCCGCCGACGACGAGCGTGAGCCCCAGCGTGGTGAGCTTCTGCCAGCCGCTGCCGCGCCGGAGCTGGACGCCGATCAGGACCAGCGTGAGCAGCGTGAGCGCGCCGAGCATCAGCCAGGGGGCGAAGCGCAGGACGCGCCAGTCGACGCCGCCGAGGACGAAGGCGCCGCCGCCCGCCGCCGCGAGCGCCGCCAGCACCAGCACGACCAGGGTCGCTCGCCGGGGGATCCGCCCGGTCAGGCCGCGGGCCATACGGAGCAGCGGGAAGAAGAGCAGCGCGAGGAAGACCAGCCCGCCGGCGGCCACGATCGCCGTCGAGAGCGAGGCGAGGCGCCGGTTGGCCATGGCCGCGGCGGCCGTCATCCCGAAGCCGTGGACCAGCACCACCTCGAGCACCGCGCAGACCCCGGCCGCGATGATGCCGCCGGCGACCGCCTGATCCACCCGCGGGTTCGCGCGCAGGAAGGCCCAGAGGCCGCTCGCGCCGGACGGCGTGGCGGCCCGGATCCCGCCGTTCAGGAACCCGAGCAGCAGCCCGATCGCGACCCCGACCGGTGCGTAGAGGCAGAGCGCGAGGACGATCGCGCTCCACGCCGAGGGGCTGGCGTGCAGCGCGGCCAGCCCGCCGTCGAGGACGGCGAGGAGGAGGGCGGCGACCAGCCCGGCCGTGCCACCGAGGGCCAGCCCGCCGAGGAGCGGGCGCTGCCGCGCCGCCGCGGCTGTGTCGGTCTTGGGTGCGCTCATATCGGAGTCCTTTGGGACCGGGTTCGTGGTCGGGCGGAGAATGGGGCAAGCGGCGCGCGGCCGCAAGGGGCGTCAGACGGGGGTGCGCATCTCCTGCCAGCTCACCGCCTGGACCTCCTCGAGGTCAGGCAGCGCGGCGCGGGCGCCGAGCTCGCGGCAGCTCAGGCCCGCCGCGGCCGAGGCGACCTGCATGCAGCGCTCGAGCGGCCAGCCCTGCAGCAGCCCGTAGCTGTAGCCGCCGAAGTAGACGTCGCCGGCACCCGTGGTGTCCACCGCGTTGAGCTGCAGCGGCGGCTGGTGCACGAGCTTGTCGCCCTCGAGCCCGATGCTCCCCTCCTTGCCCAGCGTCACCACCACCACGCGCGGGCCCATCCGGCTCAGCTCGATCAGGCTGTCCTCGATCTCGCCGCGCGGCGCGACCTCCGAGGCGTAGCGCTCGGAGGCGAGCAGCACATCGCTCAGCGCCACCAGCTCCCCCATCCCCTCGCAGAGGGTCCCCGCGTCGAGCACCACCTTGAGCCCCAGCTTGCGGGCCTCCTCGGCGGCGCGGATCTGGACCTCCATCTGGCGGCCGTCCACGAGGAGCAGCTCGGCCCCCTGCAGCAAGGAGAGGTTGACCTCGGCGAGCGTGAGCGGGTCGACGTTGCCCCCGGTGGTGAAGACGGTGCGGCGCTGCGTCTCGCGCTCCACCACGATGAAGGAGAACGGCGAGAGGCGCCCGGGCTGAACCACGACTCCGCTGGTGTCGATCTTCATCCCGCCCAGCGAGCGGAGCGCGAAGCGCCCGAAGTCGTCGTCGGAGAGCTTGCCGATGAACGCCGAGGAGACGTCGAACGAGGCCAGCGTGGCGAGCGCGCTGGCGACGGAGCCGCTGCCCTGGATGCTGAACCCGGCGAGCTCCGTCTTGGT
>JAKLHH010001393.1 GCA_022710245.1 Myxococcota bacterium | reverse complement strand
CTCGGCATGCAGCTCCTCTTCGAGGCCAGCGAGGAGCACGGCCGCTCCCAGGGGCTCGGGCTCCTCCCCGGCGAGGTGCGCGCGCTGCCCGCCGGCGCGCTGAAGGTGCCCCACACAGGGTGGAACCGACTCCGCCTGGCGCGCCCCACGCCGCTCCTCGACGGCCTCCCCGCGGACGCCTACGCCTACTTCAACCACAGCTTCTACTGTGACGCGGCCGCGGGGGACCAGGTGGCGCTGACCGCCTACGGCCTGCGCTTCCCGTCGGTGGTCGCGCGCGGCAACCTGCACGGCGTGCAGTTCCACCCCGAGAAGAGCCAGGACGTCGGGCTCACCATCCTGAGGAACTTCGTGGAGCGCTGTCGATGAGCGGAGCCTTCGAGGTCTACCCCGCGATCGATCTCCGCGGCGGCCACGTGGTGCGGTTGACCGAGGGCGACCCGGCCCGGCAGAAGGTCTACGGCGAGGACCCCGGCGCCGCCGCGCGGGCGTGGCTCGAGGCGGGCGCGCGCTGGCTGCACGTGGTGAACCTGGATGGCGCGCTGGCGGGAGGCGCGGCCACCGCCCCGCCCGCGAACCGCGTCGCGCTGGAGGCGATCCTCGCCGCGTCGCGCGCGTTCCCCGGCGCGCGCGTGCAGCTCGGCGGCGGCCTGCGTCGGCTCGAGGAGGTGGGCGAGCTCCTCGCGGCCGGAGTGGAGCGCGTGGTCCTCGGGACGGCGGCGGTGCAGGACCCGCCGCTGGTCGGCGCCTGCGTCGCGCGCTTCGGCGCCGCTCGCGTGGCGGTGGGGCTCGACGCCAGGGACGGCGAGGTCCGCGTGCGCGGCTGGCAGGAGGGGACCGGCGTCGAGGTGCTGGCGCTCGGCGAGGCGCTGCGCAGCTCGGGGCTGGCCACGCTCATCTACACGGACATCTCCCGCGACGGGCGCGAGCTCGGCCCCGAGCTGGAGACGGCGCGGGAGCTGGCGCGGCGCACCGGCCTCGAGGTGATCGCCTCGGGCGGCGTGGCGCGCCTCGACGATCTGCTCGCCGTCCGCGCGGCGGGGCTGGCCGGCGTCATCGTGGGGCGGGCTCTCTACGAGGGGCGCTTCTCGCTGCAGCGCGCGCTGGAGGTGACCGCGTGAGCGGGCCCGACACGGGAGCCGCCCCCTGCGAGCTGGCGCGGCGCATCGTCCCCTGCCTCGACGTCAAGGACGGCCGCGTGGTGAAGGGGATCAACTTCGTCAACCTGCGCGACGCCGGCGACCCCGTGGAGCAGGCGCGCATCTACGATCGCGAGGGCGCCGACGAGCTGGTCTTCCTCGACATCTCCGCCACGCCCGAGGGGCGCGGCACCACGGCCGAGACCGTGCGGCGCGTGGCCGATCAGGTCTTCCTGCCGCTCACCGTGGGCGGCGGCGTGCGCAGCGTCGAGGACATGCGCCGGCTCCTGCTCGCGGGCGCCGACCGGGTCAGCATCAACTCGGCGGCGGTGCGGAGGCCCGAGCTCCTCTCCGAGGGGGCCGCGCGCTTCGGCAGCCAGTGCGTCGTCCTCGCCATCGACGCCCGGCGTCTCCCCGGCGAGGAGCGCTGGGAGGTCTACCTCGACGGCGGCCGCACGCCGACCGGGCTCGACGCGGTGGAGTGGGCGCGGCGCGGCGCCCTGCTCGGCGCGGGCGAGATCCTCCTCACCAGCATGGACGCCGACGGCACGCTCGCGGGCTTCGACCTGCCGCTGACCCGCGCGGTGACCTCCACCGTCGGCGTACAGGTCATCGCCAGCGGCGGCGCCGGCGCGCCGGAGCACTTCGCCGAGGTCCTCACCGCCGGCGGCGCCGACGCGGCGCTGGCGGCCTCGCTCTTCCACGACCACCAGCTCGCCCTCGGCGAGCTGAAGCGCTACCTCGGGGCGCGCGGCGTCCCGGTGCGCCCCGCCCCGGCGCGGAGCCAGTGATGGAGCTGAAGTACGACGGCGCGGGGCTGATCCCCGCGGTGGCCCAGGACTCGCAGACCCGCGAGGTGCTGATGGTGGCCTGGATGAGCCCCGAGTCGCTCCGCCTCACGCAGGAGACGGGCGAGGCGCACTTCTTCAGCCGCAGCCGCCAGCGGCTCTGGCGCAAGGGCGAGGCCTCGGGGAACGTCCTCCGCGTGCAGGA
>JAKLHH010001392.1 GCA_022710245.1 Myxococcota bacterium | reverse complement strand
CCCCACCACGGTGATGCTCTCCGCCGGGCGCCGCCTCGAGCTGCTCCAGCTCGCGCGCAGCCAGCGCTTCGCCGTGATCGAGGATGACTACGACCACGAGTTCCACTACGACGGCCGCCCCGTCCGGCCCCTGGCCTCCAGCGACGAGGGCGGGGTCGTGCTCTACGTGGGCTCGCTCTCCAAGGTGCTGGCCCCCGGCCTGCGGTCGGGCTACCTGGTCGCGCCGGCGCCGATGCTCTCGCAGCTCCGTCAGCACCGCGAGCTGATCGACCTGCAGACCGATCTCGCCCTCGACCTGCCCCTTGCCCAGCTCTTCGAGGACGGAGAGCTGCAGCGCCACCTCAACCGCGCCCGCCGCATCTACCACGCCCGCCGCGACTGTCTGGCCGACGCGCTGGCTCGCCAGCTGAGGGGCGCCGTCGACTTCACCGTGCCCTCGGGGGGGATGGCGATCTGGGTCCACGTCGACCCGGAGATCGACGTCGAGGTGTGGAGGGAGCGTGCGAGCGAGCGAGGGGTCTGCTTCCGCACCGGCGGCGTCTTCTTCTTCAGGGAGGCGCGGCAGCCCTTCCTGCGCCTCGGGTTCGCTCGCCAGGACGAGCAGCAGCTCCGGCGCGCTGTCCGCGAGATCGCGCGGGCCTTGCCTACTCGACCGCGATGAGGATGTCCCCGTGTGACGCGTAGCTCGCGCGCAGGGTGACGGGCACGCCGGCCCGGAGCGGGAGCGGCCGCCGCAGCATGAAGACCGGCTTGCTCCAGTGCAGGCCGTGGGCGCGGCCCTGCGTCGAGAGGTGCACCCCGGGCCGCAGCTCGAGCCGGAACGAGAGCAGGACCGCGTTCGCCAGCCCCGCTGCTCGCGGGACCACCGGACAGCTGACGCTGAACTCGGGCGCCTCGAGCGTCCGCAGGTCCAGGTCCACCACGCGCACCTCGTCGGCCAGCGGCTGGAAGTCCTCGCCCTCGGTGCCGAGCTCCCAGACCACCTGTCCGGCCGCGATGCGCTCCTCGAACCAGCCGGCGAGCGGATCGAGGTTCACCTCGTACTCGGCCCCGATGCGATGGAACTCGCGCTGCAGATGATCGAACCGCTCGGTGCGTCCGACCTCGGCGAGGAGCTCGATCCGCTGCGGGATCAGGCGCGCGTCGGGCTTCAGCAGGCGGCGGCGCGCGTCGAGGGTCGCCTCGAGGAGGCCCTCGTTGAGGATGCGGTTCCCGACGATCTCCGAGATGAGGACATCGCCCCGCTGGTCCACCTCGACCAGGTCCGAGCGCCCGCGCACGAACTGGATCTGCTCGGCCACGCCGCTCTGCCGCGCGACCGCTCGCGCGACGCTGAGCACCGAGAAGCGCTCGATGGCGGTGACGCGCGCGCCGGCCCTCGCCGCCAGCACCGCGAGGATGCCCGTGCCGGTGCCGATCTCGATCGCGTGCTGGCCGGGCCTGACGGTCTCCTCGATGGCGCGGCGGAACGCGGCCACGCGCGTCCCGTCGGAGAGCATCCGGTAGTGGTAGTCGAACTCCTCCAGGCAGGTGAAGGGGAACTCCAGGTCCTCGCCGTCGAGGTCGCCGTGCTCCGGGGCGGGGACGAGGAAGCTCATCGAGATCAGCTTCTCCAGCGAGCGACCGAGCTCGCGGCGCAGCCGCTCGCGCCGGTCCGGCGGCGCCGCGGCCACCGCCTCCTCGCAGACCTCGTGCCCCGAGCGCGCGTGGTCGAAGCGATCGAGGAGCTCGAGGGCCAGGCGGCCCACCTGGGCGATGCGCCCCGTCGTGTCGTCGGTGATCAGCCGGCGACCGTCGGAGATCCAGCGCACCGAGAGCAGCGGGGCGCGCGCCAGCCGCGTGCGACCGGCGGCGAGCTCGAGGTCGATGCGGTGCGCCCGGCGGAGGTGCTCGAGGAGGAGCCGCTCGGGCGGCTCCGCCGGATCCCCGGCGAGCAGGTCGCGGCCGCTGGCGGTCATCGCCTCGGCGAAGCCGTCGAGGAGCTCGGCCGCCGAGCCCACCTCCTCGCCGAGCGCGCGGAGCAGCCCGGTGCCCGCCACCGCCGGCCGGACGAAGGCGAGCGCGGCGGCCAGCCTGGCCGAGCGCAGCAGCTCGAGGGGCGACGCGCGACGGTGGGCGAGCACCGCGTAGGGGGGCT
>JAKLHH010001391.1 GCA_022710245.1 Myxococcota bacterium | reverse complement strand
GCGAATTCGCGCAAGGACAGAGGGCAGATCTGGGGTCCCCCCAACAAGCTTGCGCGAATTCGCGCAAGCTTCGGGGGTGGGTCTCCGGTCCCACCGCCAACCTTGCGCACGACGACTCAGCCCCGAGCGCCCGCTCGCCCTCGAGCTCCACGTCCGCTCGCTCACCGTCGAGCTCCACGTCCGCTCGCTCACCGTCGAGCTCCACGTCCGCTCACTCACCGTCGAGCTCCACGTCCGCTCACTCGCGAGCTCCACGTCCGCTCACTCGCGAGCTCCACGTCCGCTCACCCTCGAGCTCCACGTCCGCTCGCTCCCGGAGCGCTCGAGCTCGCGCCCTCGGGGACGCGCCGCCTTGCAGATCGGCCGCGAGGACTGCGGAGGGGGGCGGCCGGCAAGGCGTCGCTCGTCTTCGCGCGCCAGCGCGGGAGAGGGGCGAAGAGCGCGCGCTGGCACGCGAAACGCCCGCTTCGGTCGCGAGCTCGAGCGCTCCTCACGCTCGCTCGTCGGGTGATCTGGGTGGGGTGGAGAGCGTTCGGCGGCGCTGCCCGCTGGACACTCAGACCTGGCAACCAAGTGCGGCGGCCTCATCCCGGAGCGGCCGAAGGCCGCGAGGACCCGCAATTCGGTGTCACGCCGGGTGGCGAGCGGGGCAGGCCGGGGGTATGGTGAGTCGATGCCGACCCGCGACGCGTTGCCGCTCCTCGAGGCCTGGCTGGGAGCGCTCTCCACCGAGGGCGCGGCCGCCGCCAGCGCGGCGCTCGCCGATCAGCTCCTGGAGGGGGAGGTCGGGCTGGAGCACCTCGAGGTCGAGCCGCTCCTCGAGCGGGTGCTCGAGCTGGAGCACCTCGAGGTCGAGCCGCTCCTCGAGCGGGTGCTCAAGCTGGAGCACCTCGAGGTCGAGCCGCTCCTCGAGCGGGTGCTCGAGCCGCTCCTCGAGCGCAACCAGTTCCTGGTCGTCGAGGACCGCGTGCGCCGCCAGCTCGCCGTCAGCCTCGAGCAGCTGCTCCGGGGGCTGCGCGAGGAGCTGGCCTCACCGGCGGCGCGGAGCGGGCGGCGGGATCGCGTCGTCGCGCGTCTGCTCGCCGGCCAGGCCGAGCTCGCGCGGGCGCTCGAGGGGCTCGCGGCCGCGAACCTCGGCGCCGGCTTCGCGAGGAGCACGCAGGTCTCGGCGGACTACTCGGCCGAGACGCAGCTCCTGGCGCTGCACCTCGACCCCGCGCAGCTGCCGCCGCCGATCCTGGACCTCGGCTGCGGGCGCACGGCCGCCCTCGTCGCGCACCTCCGCGCCGCCGGCAAGGAGGCGCTCGGCCTCGAGCGCCTGACCACGGCCGCGCCGCACGTCCTCGTCGGGGACTGGCTCGAGCACGACCTCGGCGTGGCGCGCTGGGGCACGGTCCTCTCTCACCTCGGCTTCTCGCTCCACTTCCTGCACCACCACCTGCGCGGTGGCCGCGAGCCCGCCCGCTACGCGCGGCGCTACCTGGCCATCCTGCGAGCGCTGCGGCCGGGCGGCTGCTTCTGCTACGTCCCGGGGCTCCCCTTCATCGAGCAGCACCTCTCGCAGGGCTATCGCGTAAAGCGCTACCCGACCCTCGGTCCGCCGGCCGCGCCGGGCGATCCGCCTCTGGCCGACGACGCCCGCGTGGCGCTCGGCTACGCGGCGCACGTCACCCGACTCTGATCCGCTGGTGGCAGAGGAGCAGCCGCCCCGACGCTGCTCGACGGGCTCGACGGGCTGCTGCTTGATCACCGCCGACGCTGCTCGACGGGCAGCTGCTTGATCAGCGCCGACGCTGCTCGACGGGCTGCTGCTTGATCAGCGCCGACGCTACTCGACGGGCAGCTTCTTGATCAGCCGCGTGATCTCGCCGGACTTCACCACGATCGGGAAGTGGAACTGCTTGCCGTCGACCTCGAAGGTCACCTTGTGCTTGCCGGGCGTCAGGGGGATCTTCGCACGCGGCGCGACGGGCGTGGTCTTGCCGGTGTCCTTGCCGTCGACCAGCACCTTGGCCCACGGGGTGGTGTTGGCGACCAGGTAGCCCTCCCCGGTCGCCGTGGCGCCCTCGGTCTTGGGCTTCTCGGTCTTGGGCTTCTCGGTCTTGGGCTTCTCGGTCTTGGGCTACTCCGGCGTCTCG
>JAKLHH010001390.1 GCA_022710245.1 Myxococcota bacterium | reverse complement strand
AGGGGAACTGGCCCGGCCTCGCCTCCGCCATCCGATCCCAGATCACCGCGACCAGCGACCCGGTGGCGATGATCGAGATGTTCTCGGAGCTGGGACGCATCTACCTCGACCACCTCGAGCAGCCGAAGAAGGGCGTCGCCTGCCTGCGGCGGGTCCTCGATCTCGACCCCGAGAACCTCTTCGGGCTCACCAAGCTCGGCGACCTCGCCTGGGACGAGCACGACCTGATGCTGGCCGAGCAGATGTACTCGCGCGCCGAGGTGCTGGTGAAGGACGCCGCCGAGCGTGAGCGCCTGAACCGACGCCTCGGCGACCTGCAGCTCGCGCTGGGTCACGCCGCCGCCGCGCTCGACTCCTTCCGGCGCGCCGCGACGGGCGCCGCGGCGCAGGACCCCGAGCTCCTGCGCCGCATCATCAGCGCCGCCGAGGCGACCGGGGATCTGCCGGCGCAGGTCGGCGCCCTGCAGAAGCTCGCCGAGCTCAGCGAGCGCCCCGCGGAGCGGATCGCGGTGCGCAAGCGAGTCGCGCAGCTCGCCAGCGAGGGGCTCGACAACGACGAGCTCGCCGTGCGCGCCCTCGAGGAGGTGCTGGTCCTCGACCCGCTCGACCTGGAGGCGATCGAGCGCCTGGCGGCGATCTACGGCCGCGCCGGCAACCGCTCGGCGGTGACGCAGCACCTGCAGGCCTCCGCCGAGCACCACCGCGCCGAGCTCGCGCGGGATCCGATGAGCGCGCGGCTCTACCGGCAGCTCGGGCGCATCTTCCAGTGGCAGCGCCAGCTCGACCGGCTCTACTGCACCTGCCTGGCGCAGTCGTGCCTCGGGCCGCTCGAGGAGGTCGAGCAGCGCTTCCTCCTCGACCACCACCGGCGCTGCGGCGCGCAGCCGAAGGGCGCGCTCTCGCGGACCCGCTACGAGAGCGCGCTCATCCCCGAGGGCGCGCGCGGCCCGGCCCGCGATCTCCTCGCCGCGGCCGGGGTCAACCTGCAGCGGCGCGCCGCGGCGAACGCCGAGGAGCTCGGCCTCGACCGCTCGAGCCGCGTGAAGGCCGACCAGCCGCTCCGGGCCCTCTGCGACGAGCTCGCCGCGGTGCTGGGCGGCGTCGAGTTCGAGCTCTTCATCTCGCGGACCCGGCCCGATCTGATCGCCGCCGAGTTCGTGAGCGCCCCCTCGCTGGTGATCGGCTCGCGCATCGCCGCCAACCTGATCACTGCCAGCGAGCGCTTCCGCATCGGCCGCGCGCTCTTCCTCCTCGCCGAGCACGCGCTCGTCCTGCGCGATCTCCCGGTGCGCGAGATCCGGCGTCTGCTGCTCGCGCTCGGCCGCTCCGCGCTCCCCCCCTGCTCGCTGCCCTTCGAGGAGAGCGAGCCGGCGACCCTGGAGGAGATGACGCGGCAGGTGACCAAGCTCCTCGCGCGCAAGGACCGCAAGGTCCTCGGCACCTTCCTGCCCGGGGCCGCCGCAGCGCTCGGCGCGCTCGACCTCGGCGAGTTCGCCCGGGCGCTCAGCATCGGGGCGACCCGCGCGGGGCTGGTGGTGGCCGGTGACGCCAAGGCGGCCGTGGAGGAGGCGGTGGTGCGCAGCTCCTCCGGAGCGAGCACCCTGGGGCCCGACACTGGGGACCTCCTCCAGTTCCTGATCAGCGATGAGTACTTCGCGCTCCGCGCGGAGCTCGGCATCGCGCCAGGGCCGAGGTGAGGCGATGAGCGCGCCCAGGCGGCCCCCGAGCAGACCCGCGATCGCGACCTTCCCCGGCGAGCCGACGGTCAACCTGCGCAGCAGCCTCCCTGTCCCCGACGACCCGGACCGCACCGCGGTCGCGGACGCGGCGGCGCTGGTCGCCGCCGCCGAGGAGGAGGACGTCGGGGATGTGGATCCGGAGCTGGTGCGGCAGCTCGCCGACCTGACGGGTGAGCGCCCCGTCCCGCCTCTCGCCCTTGACCGCGACGAGCGCGAGGACCACGAGGACCAGCCCGAGCTCGCCGACGAGGCGCCGATGGTGCCGGATCCCGCACGGCAAGTCGCCCTCCGTCGCCGCGGGTCCGCGGGCCCCCAGCAGGGGGACTTCGCCGCGAGCGCCGACGACCATGGCGGCGACCACGGCGAGGGCGAGACGATCGAGAGCACGCGGGTCAGCGAGCCGCCCCCC
>JAKLHH010000139.1 GCA_022710245.1 Myxococcota bacterium | reverse complement strand
CCGAGAAGCTCGCGGTGACCCTGCAGGACGTGCCGACCGGCGTCGCGAGGCACCGCCTGCGCCTGGCGCTCTCCCTCGGCGCCGACGGGATCCTCCTGCGCCAGGACGGCGAGGTCTCGGGCGACGGCCCGCTCGCCGGCCACACCTTCGGGCGCCTGCCGCCGCTCGCCGGCACCGGCCTCGGCGACGCCTCCTTCACCGTCGACGTGCAGCTCGAGGGCACCTCCGCCGACGGCCTCCCCGCTGTCCACGCCACGGAGCGCTCGGTGAAGGCGAGCGGGGGCGCGCTGACCGTGGCCGGGTTCCTCGGCGGTCCGCAGCAGGTCAAGCCGCCGCCGGGCGGCGTGCTGGAGGGCAACACGCTCGCCTGGAGCTACGCGGGCGGACCCGCGAGCCTCGCCGTCACCACCATCCGCCAGAGCGACGACACGCCGGTCTGGCGCGTGATCAGCCCCGGCGGCGTCGGTCAGGTGAAGCTGCCGGACCCGGCGACGCTCGGGCTGCCGGCCTGGCCCCAGGGCTCGCTCGTCTGGCTGCAGTGGCTGGCCCACCTCCCGGGGAGCTTCAGCTTCGATACGTTCAACTACAGCCACCTCAACACCGGCTACTGGGACCGCTGGTCCTTCGATCAGTTCGAGCTGAAGGTTCCCTGATGCACTGTGTTCGATGCTCCGCCGCTTCCAGAGCGGCGACCGCGCTCGGTCTCGCCCTCGTCATCCCCCTCCTCTTGACCTGCGCGAACCCGGACGAGTACCCCGCCGTCTGCGAGGCGGACACCTATCGCTGCGTGGGCAACCTCGCCATGCGCTGCAGCGCCGACGGCGCCGGCTGGCAGGTGCAGGCCGACTGCGCCGCCAAGGGCCAGCTCTGCACCAGCCGGGGCTGCCTCGCCTGCGAGCCCGGAGGGCTCTACTGCCAGGGGCAGGAGCTGCGCGCCTGCAACGAGCAGGGGAGCGGCTACCTGGCGAAGCCCGTCCTCACCTGCGACGGCAGCAAGGGGATGGTCTGCGAGGGGAGCGGCTGCTCCAACGCCTGCGAGCTGGCGCGGATCAACCGCAGCTACATGGGCTGCGAGTACTGGCCGGTCGACCTCGACAACGCGGTGGTCGAGTCGGGCAACGCGGCGGCGCAGCAGTTCGCCGTGGCGCTCTCCAACCCCTCCTCGCTCCCGGCGAAGGTGACGGTCAGCCGCAACGACGCGCCGCTCGGCCAGCCGGCCTCGATCACGGAGGTCACCACCCGCACGGTGGCGCCCGGCGCGCTCGAGGTGATCCTGCTCCCCTCGCGCGAGGTCGATGGCTCCCCCGCCGGCGAGTACAACACCGGCGGCGGCACCGCGCTGACGCCCAGCGCCTACCGGCTCCAGTCGACCGCGCCGCTCATCGCCTACCAGTTCAACCCGCTCTCCAACGTGGGGGTCTTCTCCAACGACGCCTCGCTCCTCGTCCCCACCTCGGCGCTCACCGTCGACACCAAGAGCGAGACGGGCGCGAGCTACCTGGTGATGGGCTGGCCGCAGACGATCGCCATCGCCGACGATCCCAAGCAGAACTTCGGCGAGCACCTGCGCGCCTTCCTCACCATCGTCGGCACCCGCGAGGCGACCAAGGTCACCGTCACGCTCGCCACGGACATCGTCGGCGACCTCGCCGGGCTGGTGGGCGCGCACAAGAAGGGCGAGACGGTCTCAGTGACGCTGAACGCCTTCGACGTGCTCAACCTGGAGACGGGCGGCTTCAACGCCGACTTCACGGGCAGCCGGATCGCCTCGGACAAGCCGGTCGTCGTCTACTCCGGCTCGGAGGCCTCGGACGTCCCCGACTTCCCCGACCTCACCACGCGCCAGTGCTGCGCCGATCACCTGGAGGAGCAGCTCTTCCCCATCACCACCCTCGGCACCACCTTCATCGCCATCTCCACCTCGGGGCGCACGCAGGCGCTCAAGGGCGCGGGCGGCACCATCGTCCCGCACGTGGAGCCGGAGTACTTCCGTCTGCTCTCCGCCGGCGAGTTCGCCGCGGTCACCACCAACCTGCCGGCGCCCGACGATCAGCTGACGGTGAGCAACGCGAAGGTGACGCAGGTGAAGGCCAGCCAGCACTTCGTCATCAAGAGCACGCAGCCGCTCGTCGTCGGACAGTTCATGCCCAGCCAGGAGGTGACCGGGATCCCCTCCTCGCTCCCCGGCGGCGATCCGTCGTTCATCCTGCTGCCGCCCGTCGAGCAGTTCCGCAAGGACTACCTCTTCCTGACGCCGGACAAGTACGCGTTCAACTTCTTCGCCGTCGCCGCCCCGGCCGGCGCCAAGCTGAAGATCGACGGGCGCGCGATCGGCGCCACGGGCGGCGAGGTGCCGGGGCCCGGCAAGCGGATCAGCTGCACGCGCGAGCCGGTGGGGAGCGTGAAGGTGCCGGGCGCGGCGGCGGCGACCGAGTACGTCGCCACCAAGTGCCAGCTCGACTTCCCGACGGTGATCCCCGGCAAGAACCCGCCCGAGAACCTGCAGATCGGGGAGCAGAACGACGGCGTGCACCGCCTCACGTCGGACCAGCCGGTGGGGCTCGTGGTCTACGGGTTCGACGCCTACGTGAGCTATGGCTACCCGGGCGGGACGGACCTCGCGCTGATCAACCTGAAGTAGCCTCGGCGCTCAGCTCGCCCTGCGCTGGGGGAGGTGCTCGCGCGGCTCCGGTAGGCTCATCACCTCGATGCTGGCCGTGTGCGCGAGCAGCCAGAGCAGGAGCTCGCTCGTGCCGCTGCCCGCCACGGTCAGCCGCAGATGTCCCGTGGGCAGCTCCGCGAGCCGGCTCGCGCCCGGCAGCCGCCGGAGCAGCGCGCGGGCGTGCTCCGGATCGAGCACGAGCTCGAGGCTGAGCAGCTCGGCCCCCGCGTCCTTCTCCGCGCTGACCGCTCGGACGGAGCTGGGGCGGCGCCTCGCGATGGGGTGCAACTTCCAGTGGGCCTCGCCGGACGGGCCGGGCTCTGAGTAGATAGGCACCCCCGCGTCCTGGAGCGCGGTGAGATCGTAGTAGACCGTGCGTCGGCAACGGCCGAACTCGCGGACAAGCTCCTCGATCGTGACGTGGTCACGCGCCTCGAGCAGCTCCCGGATCCGCTGCACGCGGGTCGCGTGCGTGAGCTTGGTGCTCCTGGACATCGTGCTCCCTCCCTGGCGGCCGGCCGGGCCGGCTGGCGGTGGTGCGACTACGGGCAGCTGGTCGACCACAGCGCTCCATAGATCGTTCCGTTGTGGCCCTTGCCCGAGGAGTCGACGAGGGTGAACCCCGAGCCCTCGTCGAAGTGGTAGAGCGCGACCGTCTGAGCGAGGCTGGTGAGCTGCGTCGGAGGGGAGAAGTTGCCCGTGTAGATGGCAGCGTTCGTGATGCGGAGCTCGGCGATCTTGCCGGCGAAGTGCTCGCCCGCCGGTTGCTTGCCGATGAGCAGAGGGCCCGTGTTGTTGATCTCGTAGGCGCTCGGGTTGGAGCTGCCCGAGTTGACCTGGACGTTGGTCGTGACCTTGGCGCCATTGACGAAGTACTCCGCGACGCCGTTCTTCCGCTGGAAGGCAACGTGTCCCCACTGCCCGACGACGGCAGGCTGCGGGTCGGTCCACTCGATCAGCCATCCAGCCGGGGCGACGAACCACATGACGAAGTTGCTGGCGAGCTTGTAGTAGTTCTCGCCGTCTCGTTTCGAGACGAAGGTGCCATGGTTGCCGGCATCGAACTTGACCCACGCATCGATGGTGAAGTCTCCGGTTCCAGGGTTGAGATCGGCGTGAGCAGGCACCTCGACGTAGCTCGTGGTGCCGTTGAAGGAGAGCGAGTAGCAGGGGCAGTCGCTGTCACCTAGGTGCGTGCATCCGGTCGGGCAGCAGCCATCGCCGCCGACGCAGGCGGTGATCGGCGGATTCGCGCAGGTGGCCTGACAGCTCCCCGGGTTCAGCAGGGTGTCGGCCGAGCAGGGTTTGCCGTCAAAGCAGCTCGTCGGGCAGGCCCCTGGGTTGCCGGCCGAGATCGCCTTGTCGCAGGTCTCGCCCACCTCCACGAAGCCGTTGCCACAGACGACAGGGCAGTCCTTGTCGTTGTTGTTGTTGCACCCCGGCGGGCAGCAGCCGTCGCCGGACGCGCAGCTCGTGATCGTGGTGTGGGCGCACTCGGCCTGACAGGTCCCGGCGTTGAGCAGCCCGTCCGACGTGCAGGCGACGCCATCGTTGCAGGAGGTCGGACACGCGCCCGGCGAGCCGGACGGGATCACGGTATCGCACTTCTCCGCCGGGTCCAGCACTCCGTTGCCGCAGCTCGCTGGCGCCGGACAGTCGGTGGCCCACGTCGCTCCCCACGCTGTCCCGTGGTGAGCCTTGCCCGAGTGGTCGACGGCGATCGAGCCAGCCCCATCGCGGAGCGGGTAGAGTCCAACGGTCTGCGCCAAGGGGGTGAGGCTCTTGCTCGGCGTGAAGTTACCAGCGTACAAGGCCGCCCTGGTGATGCGAACCTCCGCGACGGTGCCGACGAAGTACTGTCCGGCATTCGCTCGCCGACCGATGTTGAGGGCGCCGTTGTTCGTGACGCTGTAGGTCGACGCGTCCTTGCTACCGGACTGCCAGACGTTCGGCTGCGCGAAGCTCGTGCCGACGCCATTCACGAAGATGGTGATCGTCCCCCCCTGTCGCTGGATGGCGACGTGGGTCCACTGGTTGGTGATGCTGATCGGGAGGTTGTAGTTGACGTCGCAGACCGAGGGGATCCCGATGCCGAAGTCGATCAGGTTTGTTCCCACGCTGAGCGCCCACATCCCGGCGCTCCCCTCCTTGGAGAGGAGGATGTTCTGCGGCGAGTACTTGCCGGCCACGACGGAGGTCTTGAACCATGCCTCGATCGTGAAGGGGCCGAGGCCGAAGTCAAAGTCGCCGCTGCTCGTGCAGTCCACGTAGTCGCTGCCGTCGAAGCTCAGCGAGGCACAGGGCATCGAGCAGTCGCCGTCGTTGAGGTAGTTGCACCCGGCGGGACAGCAGCTGTCGCCGCTCGTGCAGCTGGAGATCACGGCGTGGCTGCACTTCGCCTGACAGGTGCCCGCGCCGACGAGGGTGTCCTTGGTGCAGGCGACCCCGTCGTCGCACGCGCCAGGACAGGCACCCGCGCCGGCGGCGATCCCCTTGTCGCAGGTCTCGCCGGCCTCGAGGACGCCGTTACCGCAGACAGCCGGGCAGTCCGCGTCGTTGTTGTTGTGGCAGCCGCTCGGGCAGCAACCATCACCCGAGGCGCAAGCCGTGATCGGCGTGAACGCGCACGCGGCCTGGCAGGTGCCGCCGCTCAGCAGCGAGTCTGCGGTGCAGGCCTTGCCGTCGCCGCAGGACGTCGGGCAGGCGCCGGCACCCGAGGTGATCGCCGTGTCGCAGCTCTCGCCGGACTCGACGGCTCCGTTGCCACAGATCGCAGCGCAGTCGGGGTCGGTGTTCTTGTTGCAGCTGGCGGGGCAGCAGCCGTCGCCCGCCTTGCAGGCTGTGATCGGCGTACAGGAGAGGTCCGGCTGAAGCTTGTCGAGGGAGAGCTTGTCGAGGGAGAGCTTGTCCGCCAGCGGCTGCGGCTTGTCCAGGGAGAGCTGGTCCAGTGGCAGCTTGTCAGGCGTCGCGCCGTCCGGATGAGCGGCCGCGTCGACGCGAAGGTCAGCGGCTCTGGCCTCGAGGCTCGAGGTATCCTGGACCGGGTGACCATCAGAGGAGCCGAGGTCCCCCACAGCGCCGCAGCCCTCGCATCTTCCCCAGGAGAGCCCGCTCTCGCTGCAGGTCTGTACTCCCTGCTTGCCGCCCTGGCAGAGGCAGGTCTGGGTCGCTCCCGGGGTGCATGGCTGGCTCTCGTTGTGCGACGTGCAGGCGCTCAGCGTCACGGAGAGGGCTGCGACGAACAGACGGATCCTCACGGCGCACCTCCATCCAGGCAGCGTTCCTCGACAGCAGTCTTTCGCGTCGCTCGTACAGTGCATGAGCACCGCGAAGGTTCGGAGCGAGGTCAGTGACACGAGGTCAGTGCGCGGTTGCGCGCGGACTGCGTTCAGTCCTAGAGTTGCCCTGCGGGGACAGACGAACCTTCCCGCCGGGTCGTGCACTGCAGGGTGTTGGCATCGGAGTCGCGGATAGTGGGGAAGCACCCACAGCTCAAGATCATCGCGCCGGTCGAGGCGCCAGCGAGGCTCTGCGACCGCGCCGACGACGACCTCATGCTGCTCGCCCGGGGCGGGCTCCTCGAGGCGTTCGACGAGCTCGTCCGCCGCTACCAGGAGAGGGCGCGGAAGGTCGCGGCCAAGCACCTCGGCCGCCCGGAGCTCGCGGCCGATGTCGCCCAGTCGACCTTCCTCGAGGTCTACCGGGCCTTGCCTCGCTACCGGCCGCGTGGGCTCTTCTCCTCCTTCCTCTTCAAGGTGCTGCTCAACCAGTGCCGGATGGCGCGTCGCTCGCATGTCTTCCAGCGCCGGACCCTCGAGCGCCTGTCGCCGATCGAGGGGTTCACCCCCGGCGCCGAGGAGCGCATCCTCGAGCGCGAGCGTCGGTACGAGGTCGACCGGGCGCTGGAGGGGCTGAGCGAGAAGCTGCGGGTGGTGCTGGTGCTGCGCTTCGCGGGAGAGCTCCCGCTGGCCGAGATCGCCCAGACGCTGGGGGTGCCGCTGGGGACGGTGAAGCGACGGCTCTTCGACGGTCTCGCGCGCCTGCGGCGCGAGCTCGCGGGTGAGGGGAGGTGAGGGGATGAGGCGAACGCCGCGTGCTCCAGAGGCCAGGACGCTCGCTGCATACCTCGAGGGTGAGCTCAGCCAGTCGGAGGCCCAGGCGGTGGAGGCTGCGGCCCGCGGGTCCGCGGCCGTGCAGCGCGACCTCGAGGGCATGCAGGAGATCCGGGCGGCGCTCGGGTCCGTCGACGAGGAGGCGCTGCGGGGCGACCTGGTCCCGGAGCTCCGCGCCGCGATCGCGCGGGAGCACCCGCGCACGGAGCGACCCCTGCGCCGCGGCCCCCTGAGGCTCGCGCTGTCCCTCCTCGCTGGAGGCTGCCTGGTGTTGATCGCGGCGGTCCTCATCACGCACCGCCTGCGCGAGGGCGAGGTCCGCAGCAAGGGTGGCGCCATCGAGGAGGACGCCTGGGTCGGCCTTCACGTGCTGCGGGTCCGGGGGGCAGGCCAGCCGCTGCGCGTCGAGGGCCAGCTCGCCGCGAGCGACGCGCTCGTCTTCGCGTACTCCAACGCCGGGCCCCGGCCGTACTCGCACCTCGCCATCTTCGCCGTCGGGGACGGGGGCGAGGTCTTCTGGTACTACCCGCCGCACGAGCGCGCCGGCGGTGACCCCAGCTCGCAGCCCATCGAGGCGGGCGCGGACGTCGAGCTGCGCGAGGCCGTGCGCCACGCGCTCCGACCCGGGCCGCTCGCCCTCTACGCGATCTTCACCCGCGCGCCGCTCCGGGTGCGTCAGGTCGAGGACGCTGTCGCCGCGCTGGTGCGCGCGGGGCGCTGGTCAGCACGCACGCCCGTCCGGCTCTCGTTCGAGCGCAGCGCCCAGAAGATGCTCCCTCTCACGGTCACGCGATGAGCACGATCACAGGCCGAGCGCTGCTCGTCGCTCTCTCGATCCTCGTGCCCGGGGTCGCCGCCGCGCGTCCCCTCACGCAGGTGGCCATCGTCATCGGCAACAACACCCCCGATGCCCGCGATGCCCGCGGCAGAGGCGTGCTCCGCTATGCGGACGACGACGCCATCGCGATGCACCGCCTGCTGCTCGAGGCGGGCGCGACGAGCTATCTCCTCGTCGAGCCCGACGCCGACACTCGGGCGCTGAACCCGGGGCTGGCGCCGGCCGGTGGACCGTCATGGCGCGACCTCGACCGCGTCCTCGGGAGGGTCTCCGCCGAGGTCGACTCCGCGCGGCGCCTGGGCCGCGCTACCGAGGTCGTCTTCTATTACAGCGGCCACGGCGACGTGGCCGACGGCGAGGGTTACCTCGCCCTGGGCGATCGCCGCCTGACACGCACCCTCCTCTTCGAGGGAGTGCTGGCCCGGCTGCCCGCGGAGCGCTGCCACGTGATCGTGGACGCCTGCAAGTCCTACCTGCTCGCCCTGCCGCGGGGGCCTGGAGGTGCGCGCACGACGGTCGCCGCGGGCTTCCTGGCCACGCGCCGGGCCTCGCTGGTGCAGCGCACCGGGTTCCTGCTCTCCACGTCGTCCGCGCGCGACAGCCACGAGTGGGAGCGCTACCAGGCGGGGGTCTTCAGCCACCAGCTCCGCTCGGCGCTGCGAGGCGCTGCCGACGTGAACCGGGACGGCCGCATCACCTACGCCGAGGTGGGCGCGTTCCTGCGCGCCGCGAGCCAGGCCATCGCCAACCCGCTCCTGCGCCCCGAGTTCAGCCTGCGCGCCCCTGGCGGCGACGTCGCGAGCCTGCTGCTGCCGTGGTCGCCCGCGCGGACCGCGGGCGGGCCCACGCGGCTGACCGTGGACGCCGAGCAGGCAACCCACCTCTTCGTCGAGAGCTCCAGCGGGCTGCGCCTCGTTGATCTGCCCCCAGCGCGCGGTGAAGCGCGGACGCTCAGCCTGCCGGCCGAGCGGCCGCTCTACCTCCGCCGAGCGGACGGGAGCGCCGAGTACGTGGTCGTGACCCCGGGAGACGCACGCATCTCGCAGCTCGCGCCGCGGCCGGCGCAGCTCGCCAGGAAGGGGGCCTTGAACGCCGCGCTGGAGCAGCTCTTCAGCACGCCCTTCGGCCAGGCCGACGTGGCGAGCTTCCAGGCGCGCTACTCGAGGGAGCTGCTCGAGGCGGCGGCCATGGACCGCGCGATCCTCGAGGAGGCCGAGCGCGATGCGAGCCGTCGCCGCTGGCGGCGCTGGGCCGGCATCACCGCGCTCTCCTCGGCTGTCGTCGCGCTGGCGCTCGGCGCCGGCGCGATCGAGCGCTACGCGTCCGGCTCGGACGCGAGCCAGGTGGAGCGCGACCGACGCAACCCCGTCATCCGTGGTCTGGCCGTCGCGAGCGGAGTGCTCGGCGGCGTCGCGGCGGGGGCGGGGATCACCTGGCTCGCGCTCACCGTCCGATCACGCGAAGGCACGACCGTGTCCATCTCGCCGACGCTGGCTCTCGCGGGCGCGACGGTCTCCATCCAGGGGTGGTGAGAGGATCGCTGATGACTCCATCGAGCTTGCTGTA
Organism: Myxococcota bacterium; assembly: GCA_022710245.1. The sequence continues at coordinate 1,847 of JAKLHH010000139.1, read as the reverse complement.
CGTCGTGCCCATCCTCGGCGCGCTCGCTGGCTGCAGCCTGGAGACCGAGCGCGCGGCCTGCCCGTGTCTCGCGGGCCACTTCTGCTGCGCGCTGACGAACCAGTGCGTCCCCGAGGGCCAGATCTGCGAGACCGTCCCCCGCAGCTGGAGCAAGCAGACCTCGGGCACCAGCGAGCACCTGGAGGCGGTCTGGGGCTCCTCGCTGAGTGACGTCCACGCGGTCGGGTTCACCGGGACGCTCCTCCACCACGACGGGAACGCCTGGACGTCGATGCCGTCGCCGACGAAGAACAACCTGGACGCCATCTGGGGCACGGACCGCACGCACGTCTTCGCCGTCGGCGAGAACGGCACCGTGCTCTTCTACGACGGCTCGCAGTGGGCTCCGATGAACGCGGGGGTGCCGAACACGATCATCAACGTCTGGGGCACCAGCTCGACCGATGTCTTCGCGGTCGGCACCGCCGAGGCGAGCCGGCAGTACAGCGGGATCCTTCACTACGACGGGAAGGCCTGGGCGCCGATGGAAGGGCCGACCACCAAGACGCTGCGTGCCCTCTGGGGCACAGACCACGGGAACGTGTTCGCCGGCGCCGCGGACGGAGGCCTCCTCCGCTACGACGGCAGCGCGTGGAGCCTGATCCCTTCGAGCAACAGCAAGGTGCTCTCCTGGATCTGGGGTCGCGGCCCGACAGATCTCCTCGCCGGAGGCGAGGCCGTCCTGCTGCGCTACGACGGCAAGGCGTGGAGCTCGTCTGACGAGCCGCTGCCGGCGGCCGCCGTGACCTACAGCGCCTGCGGGGACGGCAAGGAGCTGATCCTCGTCGGTGAGCTGGATCCCGTGTACTTCAAGGTGCCGGGTCAGCCGGGCAGCTTCGTCTTCCACCACGACGGCTCGCGCTGGATGCAGCTCGCGGCTCCCACGGAGGTCCGGCTCGGCGGCATCTGGTGCAAGGACAACGTCTTCGTCATCGTCGGGCGCTACGGGACCATCCTCCGCTACGGGCCCTAGCGGTGGGTCAGAGCGCCTTCCCCGCGTTCGGGCCGTCGGCCCAGGTGTTGCCCGAGAAGACGTTGCCGTAGCTGACCCCAGGCGGGCTGTCGGCTCCATCTCTGGCTCCGCGGAGGCGGCGCCGCTCGCCCGTGCAATCTCGGGGGGCAGGTCTCCAGCCTGCAGGCCGAGATTGCACAGATCGGCGCAATCTCGAGGGCAGGTCTGAAGACTCCAGGCCGGGATTGCACAGAAGTGAGCAATCTCGAGGCTCAGGTCTCGAGCCTGCACCCCGAGATTGCACACCCCTCACCGCACCACCTCAGAGATCCGTCGACGGACGTTCCCCCGCGCGAAGCGCGGCGGGTGAGCGGGCGTCGGTGGGGCGCTCAGCGCAGCGTCGACGGGGCGCTCAGCGCAGCGTCGGTGGGGCGCTCAGCGCAGCGTCGATGGGCTTCCGAGTGTCAGCGCAGCGTCGATGGGCTTCCGAGTGTCAGCGCAGCTTCACGTCGGGCAGCTTCAGCGAGGGCACCTTCGGCGCGGCTGGCGGCGCGGAGGGCGGTTCGTCGCTGCCCGGCTCGCTGCCCGGCTCGCTGCCGGCGCTCGCGGGCGCGCTCGCGGGGCCCAGCGCCGCCTCCAGCGCGCGGTCGACGCGCTCGAGCTCGGCCCTGAGCTGCTTCGCGTCCTCGCGCGCGAGGAGCTGCGCCTTCACCTTCGCCGCCTCGGCCGCCTGGCCGGTCACCCGCAGCGCCTGATAGAGGACGAGCGCCGCGCCCGGCGAGCTGTCGAGGGTGGCGGCGCGGCGCAGCGTCTCCACCGCCTCGCGGGCCTCGTCGTTGCCCAGCAGGAAGACCCC
>JAKLHH010001389.1 GCA_022710245.1 Myxococcota bacterium | reverse complement strand
GTGAGGACACGAAGATCGCGAGGCACCTGCTGGCGAGTTCTTGCCCCCTGGCAAGGAGTGGCCCACCGGGCGCGGGCGGTCAGGATCTCGGGACCCTCACCGAGAACGACCACCCCGACGCGCGGTGACCCTCCCGCCGGCGACGAGCAGCCGGCCCTGCGCGGAACTGGGCCTGGTCCGCCGGCCCGTCCTTGAAGCCCACGGCGCCGGTTACCGCCGGGGCGCTCACCACCACGTCGAGCGCGATGCGCGCGACGACGAGCGCCAGGGCTACTGGAAGAGGAGCACGACCTCGACGCGGTCGTTGATGGGGCTGTTCTTGCGCGCGAAGAGGTTCTCTCCGCCGAGCCCGGCGATGACGAACTGCCTGAGCGGCAGCCCCATGGAGACGAAGTGGTTGGCGACCTGCTGTGCGCGCGCGAGCGACATCGCGTAGCGCTGCCCGCTCGGCACCAGGTGGCTCGTGTAGCCGTTGATGATGGTCGGATACCCCGGGTACTTCTTCAGCAGCTCGCCGATGGCCGTCAGCGTCGCCAGCTTGTCGCCGAGCGGCGCGGTCGAGCGCCGCTTGAAGAGGCTGTAGATCGGGATGATGAGCTGCTGCGTCTGCCCCGCGGTCGCCAGCTTCACCGTGACGCCCTTGAGCGCCGCGGCCTCCTTCTGCAGCGCCTGGTGCTGTGCCTGGCGCGACGCGGTCTGCTTGGCGGCGAGGTAGAGCGGGCGCGCGGCGGCGTACGCCGCGTCCGCCTTTGCCTGGGCGATGTCCGCCGACGCCGAGGCGTCGCTGGGGTTCTTCGCCTTCACCGCGGCGGCGGCCTTCTCCAGCATCGCCTGCGCCAGCGCGTACGCCTCCGGGGCGTACTTCGAGGCCTCGACCGTGTCGGCCATCTTCAGCGCGAGCTGCGCCTTCGACACCTTCTGCTCGGCGTTCGCCAGCTGCTGCGCCACGCTGAGCTCGGTCTCCTTGTCCTTGATCGCCTTGCGCGCCGCGGTCAGCTGCTCGTGGAGGCGGATCTTCTCGTTGGTCTCGGCGAGCTTCAGCTCCACGTCCGCCCGCTCCGCCTGCACCTTCGCGAGCTTCGCGCGGACCGCCTCGCTGCGCTCCCGCGTCACCTGCGTCGCCACCAGCGCCGTCGCCGTGCGCAGCTTGACCGCGCCGAGGGTGGACCAGTGCTTGGCCTGCTCGAGGTCCTTGTCCTGCCAGGCCTCGACCGCCTTCTTGTAGGCCTCCTCGCTCTCGGCCATGAGCTGGGCCTGCTGCTTCTGCGCTTGCTGGAAGCGCTCGCCCTGGCGGAGCTGCTCGAGCGAGAGGAGCTCCTGGGGCTTGGGGAGCGTGCCGCAGCCGCCGAGGAGCGCGAGCGCGGCGAGGGTCATCATCGTCCGTCTCATCTGCCGCCTCCTCACTTGCTGTTCAGCTTGAGCGCGCGGAGTTGAACGCGCCGATCGTCGAGCTTGCGCTTGGCGGCCGCGAGGCCCTTCTGGGCGCTGGCCAGCGCCTGCTCCAGCTTCTTCGCCTCAGCCTCGGCCTGGCCCAGGCTGATGAGCTGGTCGATCAGCCCGAGCTGCCCGCGGATGCGATCGAAGATCTGCCGGCAGAGCTTCTCCTTCTCCTCCTTGACCGCGTTCGTCGCGTCGCTGAGCCAGCCCCGGAGCTGTTCGAGCTCGAGCCGCGCGGCACCGGTCGTGTCGAGGCGCCGCTTGTCCTCGCTCTGGCCGGTGAGGTCGGTGATGGTCTGCTTCAGGTCCCCGCTCTCCGCTCGCACGGTGGCTGCAGCGGCGGCGAGGACGAGGGACGCCACGAGGATCCGACGCATGGCCTTGACCTCCTTCATGGGAAACGGCACCGGCCCTTATACCACGGGAGCTCCGGCGGCGGGAGCCAGGGCTGAGAGCGTGGACCCGCTCACCAGGGGAGCAGCACCGAGGCGGTGATGCCGGCCTCGGACCAGCGCACCGTCACGCCCTGGCGATCGACGCGGGTGACGCGGCCGTGGCGGCCGAGGCGGGCGCCGGCCCGGACGATGGCAGGGGGCCCGGCCGGGGCAGCGACGATCGCGCGCGCGGCGCCGCCGCAGACGAGGAGGACGCGGGGCCGCAGCTCGGCGAGCGGCGCCACGGCAGGCGGCGACGCTGGCCCGCGCCGCGAGAC
>JAKLHH010001388.1 GCA_022710245.1 Myxococcota bacterium | reverse complement strand
GTTCGCGCCCGAGCAGGGGCAGGCCTACACGATCTACCGGACCAAGAAGGAGCTGACCGACGACAAGGGGAAGAAGGTGGGCTACCTCGTGGAGATCCTCGGCACCGCGCGCGTTAAGGCGGTGACGAAGAAGAACAAGGTCGCCACGGCGGTGATCACGGAGTCGCTGAGCCCCATCGAGCGCGGCGATCGGATCGGTCCGCTGCGCCGCCGCTTCGTGCGGGTCCCGGTGCAGCCCGCGCAGCAGACGATGGACGCCCGCATCATCGCGACCTTCCGTGACGGCAAGTACATCGCCACCGACGAGCTGGTCTTCATCGGGCGTGGCCGCAACCAGGGGGTGCGCGAGGGGAACCGCTTCCTGGTCGTGCGCCGCGGTGACGGCTACCGCCGGCTGCTGCAGGACACCGATGACAACAACTCGAAGTTCCCCGCCGAGGCGGTCGCGGAGATCACGATCGTCGACGTCCGCGACGACGTCTCGGTGGGCTGGGTGACCCGCACCCTGAAGGAGATCCGCGTCGGCGATCGCGTGCGGATGCGCCGGGGGTACTGATCCCCCGCCTCGCCTCGCCTCGCATCCCCGCCTCGCCGCCCGCCTCCTCGCTCCTCTCTCCGACCTGGGCCCCTCCCGCTCCTGCCGCGACCAGGCCAGCCGGGACGCAACCGCCGCGCGGCAGCGACGATAACCAGGCATGGACCCACAGCGCTGCGCCAGGCTGGCGCTCACCCTCGGCCCCGCCCGCACCCGCGAGCAGCTCAGCTCCATCACCGTCCCCGTCGACGCCGTCCAGTCCTGGTGGCCCAGGCGCGGCGAGCACGCCGCCTGGCGAGGCGCGCGGGACCCCGCGGACCTCCTCCTCCGCTGCGACCGCGAGCTCGAGCGCCTCGCACGCCGCGGCGCCACGGTGCTCCTCGCCGGCGACCCGACGTACCCCTCCGCGCTCACCGCGCTGCCGGGGGCGCCGGCCGCGCTCTATGTCTGGGGCGAGCTCCCGGGCTGCCCGCTGGTGGGTGTGGTCGGGTCGCGCGCCGCCCGCGCCGCCGGCCTCGCGCTCGCCCGCGAGGTGGCCCGCGAGCTGTGGGCCGCCGGACATGGGGTCATCTCCGGCGGCGCCATCGGCATCGACGGCGCCGCGCACGAGGGCGCGCTCGAGGCAGGGGCGCCGACGGTGGCGGTCCTCGGCAGCGGCCTCGACCACCTCTACCCGGAGCGACACGTGGGGCTCTTCCACCGGATCGCCTCGGGCGGCGCGGTGATCTCGCAGTTCCCGTCGGGCACGCCGCCCCGGAGCTGGCAGTTCCCGCGGCGCAACGTCCTCATCGCCGCGCTCTCGCGGGCGCTGCTCGTCGTCGAGGCGCAGCCGCGCTCGGGGGCGCTGATCACCGCCTCGCTGGCCGGCAGCCTCGGCGTCCCGCTCCTCGCGTGTGACGGCAGCGCGGGCGCGCGGCGGCTGCTGCAGCAGGGGGCAGGGCTGGTGGGCTCGGCCGGGGACGTGAAGCAGGTGCTCGCGGGAGCGCCGCCGCGTCGCCTCACGCCGCGCGTCGGAGAGGACGGCGAGGCCGCGCTGGCGGCCCTGCCCGAGGGCAGCGCGGCGTCCATCGACGAGGTCGCGGCGCGCCTCGGCTGGGGAGTGGCGCGGGCGGCCGCGGCGCTGCTCCGGCTCGAGCTTTGCGGCGCGGCCCTGCTCGTGGCGGGTGGGCGCTACGCCCGGACCGCGCCGCGCGGCTGAGGGATGCTGGGCAAGGAGGCGTTCGCGAGGTGGCAGGCAAGGATGCCATGCTCTGCACCGTAGAATCGACCATGTGCAAGAGCCTGCCATCACAGGTTGTGCTGATCGGGGCCCTTGTCCTGTCCGGCTGCCTCGGGCCGTTCTCCGACAAGGAGTGGTACTGCAAAGGTGCGGCCGAGGGCGTTCCACCGGAGTCGGCCCGGCAGGTGTACCAGTACTGCCTGCGCAATGGCTACGACGACCACAAGCGAGACGAGCGTCGCTGTTCGGCAGCGACGTTCGCCTGCTGTCGTGCGTGGTGCCGTTGCAAGATGCAGAAGCCCGTCGACCCATGCCGCGACCAGCTGCAGCACTGCGGTGCGGGGCACGGTTGCTCGATGGTGATCTCCGAAGATTGCAGGTGCTGAGTGGACGACAG
>JAKLHH010001387.1 GCA_022710245.1 Myxococcota bacterium | reverse complement strand
CCGAGCAGACCTCGTCGAGGCGGCGCGCTTGCCGCGCGAGCTCCTGCGGCTTGCCGAAGGCTGCCGAGGCCGAGACGAAGAGGTGATCGACCTGCCCGCCGCGCACCGTCTCGATCAGCTCGTCGACCGGTGAGCGCCGGCCGGCCCAGCGCGTGCGCCAGCCCGCCTCGCGCAGGCACAGCTCGACGAGCGCGAGCCCGAGCGTGTGCTCCTCGCCCTCGGCCGTGGCCAGCAGGCAGCGCGGCGTCTCGCGTCCGACCGGCAGCTCGTCGCCGACGCGAGCGATCCCGCGCGCGAGTCGCTCCGAGGCCTGGTGCTCCTCGAGGATGCCGATCCCCCCGTCCGCCCAGCGCTGGCCGAGCTCCTCGAGCACGTGCCCCAGCAGGTCGGCGACGAGCCACCACGCACCGAGGCGCTCGCGGTCGGCGAAGAGCTCGCTCTGCACGGCGTAGATCCCCGCGTCGCCGCGCAGCAGCTGGATCCACTGGCTGACCCGGTCCGGCGCCTCGACGACGGCGGTGCCCTCCTGACGCAGTAGCTGCTCCACGTCAGCGCGCAGGAAGCGGCGGTGGTTGCCTGGCGTCTTCACGCAGCGAAGCACGCCCGCGTCGGCCCAGCGCTTGATGGTTGTCGGCCCCACGCCGAGGAGCTCGGCGACCTCGCTGCTGCTGAGGAGCTCGGCGGTCATCATGGTAAAAACCTGGCCGGTTTAGCCGGTTCTGTCAATCAGATTCGCCGTAAACGACCGGCTCCAGCGAACAAGACGGCCAAGCCGTCCGTCACCCCCGGCAATTCGCCCTGCTCGCCTCCTTCGGAGGCTCCGCGATGAAGGGCGAATATTCTCGCACCTCCTCCCACCTCACCCCGTGTCTCTACAGGAACGCCATCACGACGTTCCGCCAATACCCGACGGTACCCCCGGCCCGAGGAGCTCTCATGCGTCGCTCGTCTCTCTCCCTCTTCACGGCACTCGCTCTCACCCTGCCCCTGACGGTGAGCGCGGCTCCGGCCCAGGCCCCGACCGCGCTTCCCGGTGAGTCGCTGGCCGCCTGGCACGCGCGGACGCACCCGCAGGCACGCCCGGCGGCGCCCCCGCCGCTGAGCGGACCGAGCATCGTCGACCTCGGCGGCGGACAGAGCCGTATCACCGTGCCGGTGCACCCGCGGGCCGACCTCTCGGCGACCGTGCAGGGCTGGCTGCAGCAGGGCCGCATCTCCTCGGTGCAGCGCTCCGGCGCCGGCGACGCGTCGGTGCTGACGGTGACCACCGCCGGCAACGCCCGTCAGGTGGCGACGGAGCTGCAGACCCTGTCGCAGCAGGCCGTGCCCAAGCCGCGCTCGTGGCTGGGAGCCGTCTTCAGCCAGCTCACGCCGAGCAGCCCGAACGCCGTGCCGGGCGAGTGGAAGAGCGTGCGCGCCGCGCAGACCGCTGGCGCGGTGGGCGGCTCGATGTTCTCCTACGCCTACGGCCTCGCCACCCTGAAGGCGCTCAAGATGACCTCGACCGAGGCCGCCGCAGCAGCTGCCTCCCTGAACATGCTCCTCGGCGCCTTCACCTCCTGGGGCGCCTCGTACGCGGGCAAGGTCGGCGATCGCGATCCGAAGCGGACCTTCATGCAGACGAGCGGCGTCGCCACCGCGCAGGGCCTGATCAGCCTCGGCGTGCTCCTCGCGGCGCCGCAGTACTACGTCCCCATCTCCGTGGCGACCACGCTGATCGGCGCCGCGAACGGCACCATCGGCGGCGGCGCCGGGGCGAACATCGCCAACCACATGGCCCGCGAGGGCTACCGCAGCGAGGTCGCGACGGTGCAGGCGCGCCAGGACATGCTCGCCAACGCGGCCGGGACCGGCCTCGCGCTGGGGCTGGTCGAGGTGGCCAAGCACCTCGGCGTCAGCCCCGAGGTGGTCATCACCAGCGCGGCGGCGCCGCTGCTGATCGGCTCGATGATCAAGACCGCGCAGCACCTGCGCATGGAGAAGCTGACCCCGGCGAACCTCTGCACCATCGTCGACCACTACGTCGCGACCGGGAAGATCCCCGAGGCTCAGCGGAAGACGGTGCTGGCGACGATGAAGAGCATCTTCGTCTCCGACAAGAGCGCGTTCCCGGCGCAGCTCGAGTTCGTCACCTCGCTCGACCAGCTGGTCG
>JAKLHH010001386.1 GCA_022710245.1 Myxococcota bacterium | reverse complement strand
CGCGCTCGCACAGCCCGAGCGAGCCGCAGCTGGTGATCTGCACCTCGCCGTCGAGCCCGTGGCGGGCGACCTCGGCGCGCAGCGCCTCGAGGACCTCGCTGGCGCCGCCGGCGCTGCAGGCCGCGAGCCCCTCGGGCTTCCGCTGATCGCAGAGGTAGAGGTGGTGACGGTAGGGTTCCACGGGGCGTCCTCCTCGGTGCTCCTGCTCCTCGACCTCTACCCGTTGGGCCTCTCCGCGGGGCGGTCAAGCGCAGCGTCTCACCCGACCGTGGCATGGAAGATGCCTCGCCACTCCTCGAAGGAGAGAAGATCATGGGAGAGCGGAGCGTGGGGGACGCGGGACGAGGTCGCGAGGCGGAGCGGCCGAGCGAGCTGGGCCGCCACGGCTGGCGCGACGTCGCGCTGCGCGTCAAGCACGAGGTGGGCGAGGACCACATCTCCATCGTCGCCGCGGGCGTGGCCTACTACGCGCTCTTCGCCATCATCCCGGCGCTGGCGGCGGTGGTCTCGGTCTTCGGGCTGCTCACGGATCCGAACGGCGTGCGTCACCTGATCGGCGGCCTCGCCGGCACCATCCCCGCCGAGGCGCAGCAGCTGCTCCTCTCCCAGCTCGGCAGCATCGCCGCCCGCTCCAGCACCGCGCTCTCCGTCGGGGTCGTCGGCAGCCTGCTGCTGACGCTGTGGAGCGCCTCGCAGGGCACCAAGGCGCTGATGACCGCCCTCAACATCGTCTACGAGGAGGAGGAGCGCCGGGGCTTCTTCCGCCGCAGCGGCGTCGCGCTGCTCCTCACCGTCGGCGCGCTGCTCTTCGCCGTGCTCACGCTGGCGCTCGTCGTGGCGCTGCCGGCACTGATCGGCCGCCTGGGTCTTCCCGGCTGGCTCAGCACGACCCTCGCCCTCGCGCGCTGGCCGATCCTCCTCGTCGCGGTGATGGTCGGGCTCGCGGTCCTCTACCGGTACGCTCCCAGCCGGCAGGAGCCAAAGTGGCGCTGGGTCTCCTGGGGCTCGGTGGTCGCGACGGTGCTCTGGCTGATCGGCTCGGCGCTCTTCTCGTTCTACGTCTCTCACTTCGGCAGCTACAACAAGACCTACGGGTCGATCGGCGCCGTGGTCATCCTGCTCCTCTGGTTCTACCTCAGCGCCTTCGTCGTGCTGCTCGGCGCCGAGCTGAACTCGGAGATGGAGCACCAGACGAGACGGGACACGACGAGCGGGAGCCCGGCGCCGATGGGTGAGCGGGGCGCGACCATGGCCGACACGCTGGGGACCTCACCGGGTCATTGAGAGGCGGGGCGTCGACGCTCAGCGACGAGAGACTCGCGGAGGGCACTCGCCCGGCTGCATGCGCGAGGCGTGCTGCCGGATCTGATCACGCAGCGCCTGCATGTGGCTCGGGTTCTGCGGAGTGAAGACGAGCCGCGCGCCGCGGTCGATGTCCTCGACGTAGACGTTATAGGGGATCGAGCCCAGCTGGTGCATCGGAGCCATCGTGCCCTGCCCCGCCTCACCCTGCTGCTCGCCTGGCTGCCCCTGGTTCATGCCCTGCGACTGCTCGCCAGGCCCCTGATAGTCGCCGCTGCCGGTGGAGCCGCTCTGGTCCGAGCCTCCCGTCCCCGAGCCCGACTGCTCGCCGGAGGTGCCGGGCGTCTGGTAGCTGCCCGAGCCCGGCGTGCCCGGGGCCGGCGTGCCAGGCGTACCCGGCGCGGGCTGCGGCGTCTGAGGCGCCGCCGTGCCCGGCTCTCCCTGCGTGCCCGGCTCTCCCTTCATGCCCTGGCTGCCCGGCGGCGGCTGCTGCATCTTCTGCTGCGAGCGGTACTGGTCTGCGGCGCGGCGCACGCGGGCCCGCAGATCCTTCACGTCGCCCGAGTCGGTGGTGAAGGCGAGCGCGATGCCGTTCGCCGTCTCCGCCACGCTGAGCTCGGTGCCAGCCACCGCCATCGGGCAGCTCTGGCTCGCGCCCGCCTGCGCTGCTGGCCCTGGTTGCTGCCAGCCCGCCGGCGGCGCCTCCGCGGGCTGCTGCCACTGCTGCGCGCTCGAGGGCTGCACCTGCTGCCCGTGCGAGCAGGCCCCCGTCAGCGTGACCATCGCGGCAAGGCCGACCATCTGCTTCATGCGAGACATTTTCCCCTCCACTGGTTGATTTGAACCCTTCTTC
>JAKLHH010001385.1 GCA_022710245.1 Myxococcota bacterium | reverse complement strand
GCCGTGCAGCTCCTCGCCGACCGCCAGCTGGTGACGCCGGCGCAGCTCGGGCTCGGCTGGCTGCTGGCGATGGCGCGCCACCCGGACGAGGCGCTGAGCCAGTTCGCGCAGCGCTACCTCCTCGAGCACTTCACGCCGGAGGACTTCGCCGCCGAGGCGGGGGCCGCCGGCCTGGCTGGCGGGATCGATCGGCTCTGGTCACTCGCCGCTGGCCCGCGGGAGCCGGAGCCGGTGCGTGCCTTCGCGGCGCTCTACCTGCGCGTCCACCACCCGGAGCTCGGGCCGACGGTGCCCGAGGCGCGCTCGCTCGGGATCAAGCCGAGGCTCCCGGCGGAGGCCTACGCGCTGGCGCGGGTGCGGCCGCTCTTCTTCGACGCGCGGCCCGACGTGAGGCGGCTGGCGGTGGCGATCGGCCGCCTCGAGCTCACGCGCTGGGGCGACCCCGCGCTCGTCTACGCGCTCGCGGACAGCGCTCACCGGGAGCCGCGCGCCCTGGCGAGCGACGCGCTCGTGCGCGTGGGCGAGGAGGGCGCCGACGCGCGGCTGGTGCCGCCGGCGGAGTGGCTGCAGGCCGGGCGCATCTTCGCGCTGGCCGAGAGCCCGGTGAAGGCCGCGCGGGAGCTGGCGCTGACGCTGATCCGGCGGCACTACGAGCGGCTCGCTGACGCGGCGCGCCTTGCCTGGCTGATGGAGAGCCCGGACCGCGAGGTGCGGCTCTTCGCGGTCCGGCTCCTCTGGGAGCGGCACCGCCCGCGCGAGCTCGGCGCGTCGTGGAAGCCGGCGCGCGGGAGCCGGCCGCCGGAGCTGCCCGAGGGGGCTGAACGCTTCCCGACGGCCGAGGCGATGCAGCTCTTCCTGCGCACGGTGCTCTTCGGTCTGCCGCCCGGCAGGATGGAGCGGCGCGAGCCGGCGGAGGGCGAGGCGACGCCGGACCGGTCGCTCGCGGCCAGCGTGGCCAAGCGGCGCCTCCTCGAGATCGTCGGGGAGCTCGCCTGCGAGGACGGGGGCTTCGCGCAGATCGCCGCGCCGGTCCTGCAGGAGTTCCTGCACTCCGAGGCGAAGGGAGAGTGGCAGGCGTGCCTCGCCGCGCTGGCGCGGCTGCGGCGCGCGCACCCGGCGCTGGCCGGCGTGCTGCCCCCGGCCGTGAGGCGTGAGGGAGCGGGCGGCCGCCGCGAGCAGCCCGCGCGCCGGATCCCCGAGCAGATCAGCTGAGCGAGAGCGGAGCGAGAGAGCATGGCATCGACCTTCGGACCTCAGGTTGAGAAGCTGCATGCGGTGGCGGGCTCGGCGTCAGGACGCCTGGTGGCGATCGCGGGCGAGCGCGAGCTCCCGCCCGGCGCGCCCGCCGCGCCCGGCGCGGTGCACCTCCTCGAGCTGCCGGCGGGGACCTGCCTCCTCTCGGCTCCGGTGCCGGGTCCGGTCCACGCGCTGCGCTTCCTGGCCGACGACCTCGTGGTCGCCGGCCTGGCCGACGGGCGCCTCCTCGCGTTCAGGCCGGAGGCCGGAAAGACCGCGCCGGTCCTCGAGCGCGCCGCCCACCAGGGGGCGGTGCGGGCGCTCGCCGCCGACGCGGCGGGCCGCCTGCTGGCCTCGGTGGGCGATGACGGCGCGCTGCGCGTCTTCGAGCTGGAGATCGACCACGGCTGGCCGACGCTCCTCGAGCGTGGCGCGCGCCGGCTCTCCTCGCGTCCGCTGCGGGCGGTCGCGGTAGACCCGGCGACCGGCTCGCTGCTCGCGGCCGGCGACGACGGCGTCATCCGCGCCGTGGCCGCCGACGCGCTGGCGACGGGCCCGCTTCGCGAGATGCCGCTCGGCGAGGGCGGCGGCGTCAGCGCGCTCGCGGTGGCGGGGGACGGCCGCGTGGTGGCCGGCTGCGTCGACGGCTCGCTCCGCGTCTGCTACCTCGAGGGCGCGGTCGACGAGGAGGTCCGCTCGGGCGACGCGCCGCACACCGGCCCGGTCCGCGGCCTGGCCTTTGGCCCGCAGCTCCTCGACGACGTGGGCCGCGAGCTGGCGAGGCGCCTGCTCTCGGTGGGCGAGGACGGCCTGCTCCGGGCCTGGCTCGAGGGCAGCAAGCGCAAGCCGCGCACGCTCGAGCTGGGGGCGCCGCTCCACGACCTCGCCTGGCTGCCTGCCCACGCGCGCGCCAAGCCCGA
>JAKLHH010001384.1 GCA_022710245.1 Myxococcota bacterium | reverse complement strand
CGTCACCGAGAAGAAGCTGCTGGTGCCGCTGGTCAACGCGAGCGGCTACCTCTCGCTCTGCGGCGACCTGATGCTCGGCTACCTGCTCGTCGAGCAGGCGATCGTCGCGGCGGGCAAGCTGCAGGCGAAGTGCCAGGCCGCGGCGATCGACCCGATGGACTGGAAGGCGGTCGCGGCGAAGGCGAAGGACGACCCGGAGCTCGCCTACTACGACAGCAAGATCAAGACCGCGCGCTACTTCTGCGCCTACGAGCTGCCGCAGGTGCAGGCCAAGGTCGCCGCGCTGAAGAGCGGCGACCTGAGCGCCATGCAGGTGGTCTGGGACGGGGAGTAGTCGTCGACCTGACCGATCGTCTCCTCGCTCAGGGCTCGAGGAAGTCGAGCACCACCCGGGAGACCTTCTCGGGGAGCTGATACATCACGCCGTGTCCGGCCCCGCCGAGGCGCACCAGCCAGGAGCCCGGGATCCGCTCGGCCAGCACCAGCGCGTTCGCTGGCGGCACCACCCGGTCCTCGGTCCCGGCAAGGATCAGCGTCGGCTGGCGGAGGCCCGGGAGCCGCTCGTAGGTGCCGGCCCAGGACTCGCACGCGCCGCCCTGCTTCGCGATGCTCTCCGGCGCGGACCTCTCGCGGGGGACCGGAAACTGTCTGTAGAAGTCCGGGTGGCTCCGCAGCCACGACTCCGGGAAGAGCAGGTTGAAGAGCCGCTGGCCTCGCTCCCGCGCGGTCCCCGCGGTGTCGGTCAGGTCTCTCAGCACCTCGGCGGTGGGCGGCACGGCCTGCGCGCCGCCGCAGCTGCCCGCGTAGAGCACCAGCGCGTCCACCCTGGCCGGGTGCCGGAGCGCGAGCTCCTGAGCGACGTAGGCTCCCATGGACCAGCCGAGGACCCGGGCGCTCTGCAGGCCGAGGGCGGCCAGCAGCCCGGCCGCGTCGTCCGCGAGCTGCTCGATGGTGAACGGGCCCGGGGGGCTGCTGGTCAGGCCCATGCCGCGGTGGTCGAAGACGATGACCTGGAAGCGCGAGGAGAGCCTCTCCAGCACGACCGGCGGCCACAGGTCCATGGTCGAGCCGCTGCCCATGATGAGGAGCAGGGGCGGGCCCTCGCCCAGGCTCTGGTAGGCCACCTCGAGCTCCCCCACACGAGCGGTCTTCACCTCGGTGTGCATGCTCTCTACATCGGCGCTCCGCGCGAAAGCTGAACCGCGCGCCGATGCCGGTGGTCCAGGGGCGCGAGCGGTCGTAGACTGGTCTCGATGCGTCGCGCCCTCTGGCTCGCCCTCGCCCCGCTCCTCTCGCTGCTCCTCGTGCCGGGCAGCCGCGCCGATCTGATCGAGCGCGACCTCGCGGCGACCCTGAGCAGCGCCCGCACCGTCGAGGTGATCCGGGTCAAGGCGGTGAGCGAGCGCGAGGTGCAGGGCGTGGTGCTCCGCGCGCCGCGCGGCCGCGCCCCCGGCACCGCGGTCACGCTGCCTGGTCTCCTGGTGCACGAGCTGCCGGCGGTGAAGAGCGAGCTCCTCCTCCTCTGCACCGACCCGGCCGCGAGCGGGGCCGCCTTCTGCAGCTGGGGTCTCGACCGCCGCGGCTACTGGGCGCTCGCCACCGGCTTCGTCGGCCACGGCACCGTGCAGCTGCCCCCGGGGCTGGTCGAGAAGAGCAGCCTCGGGCTCCTCGCCGCGGGCAAGCCCACGCCCGACCTCTGCCTGCGCGTGAAGGTGCGCCTGACCGACGAGCCGTCGCGGCCCGTGCTGCTGGTGCGGGCCTCGGCGGGCGACGGCAAGGGCGAGGCCTCGGGGAGCGCCGCCGGCCCCGCGCCGCTCCTCGCGTCGCTGCTCGTGGATCGGGGCGGCACCACGCTGGCCGTGCGGCGGCGAGGCAAGGAGGCCGTGCTCCTCACCGGCCCTGAGCCGTCGCCGCCGAGGAGCGGCGACCGCGACCGCTGCCTGGCCGCGTCGCTCGCCCCGAGCGCCCCGCTCGCTCGCACCCGCGCCAGCCTCGAGCGCGCGCTCGCCGGGACCTACGGCAAGGTGGTGATCGCGCGCGGGAGGCTGGAGGTGCGCGCGGGGCACAGCATGGCCGCGGGCGTCTTCGAGCTCACCGTCGAGTACGACCCACGCCGGGGCCTCCGCTTCGTCTGCCCGCTCTTCTCGGACACCATGC
>JAKLHH010001383.1 GCA_022710245.1 Myxococcota bacterium | reverse complement strand
GCTGGTGGAGGCGCAGGACCTCGCGCTCGCCACGCTGGGCCGCATCGCGCGCTTCTGGGGCTTCACCCACACGCTGGGTCGCGTCTTCGGCCTGCTCTACGTCTCGCGGGCTCCGCTCACGCGCGAGCGCATCCAGCAGCGGCTCGGCATCTCGGCGGGCGGCGCCTCGATGGCGCTCAGCGAGCTGGAGCGCTGGGGCGTCGTCCGGCGGGTGGCCGTCCCCGGCGATCGGCGCCTGCACTTCCAGGCCGAGACCGACTTCTGGCGCATGATCGCCAACGTGCTCAACCAGCGGGAGCGCCGGGAGATCCAGGTGGCGATCGAGCAGGTCGCCGGCGCCCTCGAGCTGGCTCGCCGGGCGCGCGCGGGCCTGCGCGGCCACCCGCGCGACGAGGCGGACTTCATCCTCGAGCGGATCGAGCGGCTGCACACGCTCTACAGCACGGGCCAGCGCCTCCTCGACCTCCTGCTCACCACGCTGCGGCTCGACCTGACGCCGCTGCGCGCCCTCTTCCGCGCCCGCCAGTGAGCCGCGGGGGCCGCGGCAGCGGACGCAACTGCTGGCAGTTCCACTACTTCCGTGTTTCACCTTTCCCTTTCAAACTTTTCTGAAATATTAGTGCGCGATGATCACCGAGGCCCCCGCCATCGTCCGGCGCAAGCCCGCCAGCCCTCTCGAGCCGCTGATCGCCTCGGTCGCCGAGGAGCTGGCGGAGGTCGAGGCGCTGCTCCGCGATCGCGGCGGCGGCCCGCTCCCGATCGTGCCGCAGGTGACCGGCTACCTCTTCGAGGCGGGCGGCAAGCGGCTGCGCCCGCTCCTCGCGCTGCTCGCCGCGCGCGCGGGCGGGGTCGAGCGGCGCGGCGCGCTGCGCGTCGCCACCGTGAGCGAGCTCATCCACACCGCCTCGCTGCTCCATGACGACGTGGTCGACGAGACCACCTCCCGGCGTGGGCGCGCCGCGGCGCCGCGCGTCTTCGGCAACTGCACCTGCGTGCTCCTCGGCGACGCGCTGCTGGCGAGCTCGCTGCTCCTGCTGGCGGAGCTCGACGACCACGGCCCGCTCGCCTCGCTGGCCCGCTGCGTGCGGCGGATGGCGCTCGGCGAGCTGCAGCAGCTCTCGCGGGCGACCGCGCTCGACTCGCGGCTGATCGGCTACCTGCGCGTCATCGAGGGAAAGACCTCCGCGCTCTTTGCCTGGTGCGCCTGCGTCGGTGAGCTCTCGCCGGCGCCGCTCCGCTCGCCGCTCGCGCGCTTCGGCCGCCGCCTAGGCGTCGCCTTCCAGATCGCCGACGACATCCTCGACCTCGACGGCGACCCGGCGCTGACCGGCAAGGAGGTGGGGGCCGACCTGCGCGAGGGGAAGCTCACCCTCCCCGTGCACTACGCCTGCTGCCTGCAGCCCGAGCTGCGGCTCCGCATCGAGGAGCTCCTCGACCCCGAGCGGAGCGCCCAGCTCGCCGACCGGCTCCCGGCGGTGATCGCCGAGGTGCGCCGCAGCGGAGGGATCGCCGCCGCCCGCCGCACCGCCGAGCTGGTCCTCGAGCGCGCCCACCGCGCCCTGGGCGAGCTCCCCGCCTCGAGCTGGCGGCAGGCGCTGCACCAGCTCGCCGACAGCGTGGTCCGCCGGGTCGCCTGAGCCCCCAAGCACCTGAGCATCCCCTTGAACATCTCCACACGCGTCTAGCCTCCGGCGAGGGCCGGCGAGCGCCGGCGAGCGCCGAGTGCTCGACATTTTCCAGACCGCCGATATGCTCGGGAGAAGACTTCCTCAGCGGAGGCCCTCGATGCGGTCCACCTGCCTCACCCTGACCCTGGCGCTCAGCCTCGCCCCACTCCTCGCCGCCTGCAGCAGCAACAACGACCCGCGCCCGGACGGCCCCACCGGCCGCGAGCAGGGCGTCGCCCGCGAGCTCGGCAACCCCGATCCGGATGGGAGCGGGGTGAAGGGCGACGGCGGCATCCCGACCGGCGCACCCAACGTGAGCGCTCCCGCCGCGCCGGTGAAGCTCGTCTTCATCCACCACTCGACCGGCGAGGACTGGCTGAAGGCCTCGGGCGGCGACCTCCGCACCGCGCTCAACCAGAACAAGTACTACGTGACCGACACCAACTACGGCTGGGGGCCGGCCGACCAGGACGCCGCCGACGGCACCATCG
>JAKLHH010001382.1 GCA_022710245.1 Myxococcota bacterium | reverse complement strand
CCTCTTCCAGCGAAGGTACGAGATCGTGCGCGGGACCTACCGCGATCTGTTGCGGCGCTACGGGAAGGGCGAGGCCTTCCCCGGGGACGCGGCGGGCGTCCCCGCGGACGCAGCGAGCGAGCAGAAGCCCGCGCGTCCGGCGCTCCCCTCCTCGGGCGGAGGTCGCGGCGAGGGCTCGGGTCCGGCTGGTGGCGCTGACGAGGAGTTCAGGTCGCAGCTCGGTCGCCTGCTCGACCGCAACCCGATCCCCGAGGAGGAGTTCCTCTGCTCTGTGCGCCTCCTCCGAGACATCTTGAGGGCGCCGAGCACGAAGGAGTTCATCGACAGCCGCGGCCGCTCGTGGCCCGAGACCTTCGTCCCGATGGTGCGGCTGCTGATCGAGGAGCAGTGGTTCAGCGGACAGGACGCGGCGGCCAGACGCCTCGAGGAGATCTCCAGGGCGTGCCTCGCCGGCGCAGCCTGCTAACCCCAATGCCGTTCAGTTAGCGAGCCAACACGCTCGCTCGGCCCCCCCGGTCCGTGGGCCGAGTGGGCCGAGGACACTGCCAGCCTCGAGTGCCCGAGGGGTTAACTGATCGGTATTGCTGCTAACCCCACAGCTCGCCTGACACACCTGAACCGGGCCCCGCCTCGCTCGCTCAAGCCGCCAGCAAGCGCGCTCCCTGGCGTCAATTACAAACGGGCACTCGCGCTCGCTCGGCCCAGGCTGCGTGGCACCTTCCCGTTCTGTGATAGCCAACCGATCGAAGAGCCCTGTGGCGAGGTACTGGTCTGATCGGGAAGCGCGGTCGGTCCTTCACGAGGCCAGGCCCGGGCGGTCGGCAGCGCGGCGAAGGCGAGCCTCGGGCTCAGGCGCTCGCGCCCTCGTGCTGGCAGCGGAGCTCCTCGCCGCGGCAGAACTGCTCGGCGCGGCGGTCTCCGAGCGCCCGGTAGCAGAGTCGCAGGCAGCGGAAGACGAGCTCCCCCTGCCCGGCGGCCATCGGCGTGGGTTCATCGAGGGCGTGCCGGAGCCCGTCGATGGCCGTCCGGTAGGATCCTAGCTGCGCGTGGCACATGGCGAGCCAGAGCTTCACCATGATGGCGTCGGGCGAAGGGACCTCGGCGCTGGAGGTGTGGTCCTCCTGCTTCAGCGCCGCCTGCAGCGCCAGGCCCCGCTCGAACCAGGGCACCGCCTCGGCGAGCTTGCCCTCGTCGTAGAGGAGCTTGCCGAGGGCCATGACGGGCGCCGGGTGCCCGGGCAGCAGCTCGGCCGCCCGCTGCGCGTGGCTCCACGCCTGCGCCGCGCTCCCATGTCCTTGCGCCCAGAACGCCCGCAGCAGCTCGGAGGTCCCCTGAGCGGTCGCCTCGTCGGCTGCGCTGCAGGGCGGGGGTCTCACCTCGAGCTCCTCCAGCGCGGCGCTGGCCCCCTCGGCCGTCACGTAGCGCGCCGCCAGCGAGAGGCAGACCGCCGGAAACTGCGCGTGGAAGTACTGGAGTCGCTCCTCGGCGCCGCCTGCCAGCAGGCGGAGGTATCGCCGTGCGTCGTCGAAGAGAGCGCTGCGTCCGCGGTGATCCTTGAACCCCCGGATCACCTCCTCCAGGCCATACCAGGTCGGGTGGGTGACAGCCAGCCGCCCGATCTGTCTGCCTGCCGCGCGTCGCCGGCGCCAGTACTCCTCCTCGGCCAGATACCGGGTCGGGCGGGTGACCGTCGCCCTGGCGCACTGCACCAGGCGATAGCCTGCGAGGTTCAGGCGGACCATCAGCTCCATGTCGGCCAGCCCGTCCACGAGCTCCTCGTCGATGCAGCCGACCTGCTCGAGAGCGCTTCGGGGCAGTGACACGTTCTCGGTGCTCAGCACGTAGGGGTTCCCGTGCTCGTGATAGAACCCGAGGCTGTGCGGAAGATCGCGGAGCAGCAGCTGCTCCCCCTCGCGGCGCACGAGCGGCGGCTGCTCGCCAGCTTCGCCGAGGACGACGTTGCCAAGCACCACCCGCTTGCCATCCGCCGCCTCCAGCGCCTGGAGGTGGCTGGTGAAGAGCGCCGGCGTCGCCACCGCGTCCTCGGCCAGGAGCAGGAGGTGTCGCCCCTTGGCAGCGCTGACCGCCGCGTTCAGCAGCGCGCCTCGCCCTGGCCTGCCCTCGACGACCTGCGCCGGGAAGGGGGGCTTCGAGCGCCGCAGCTGCTC
>JAKLHH010001381.1 GCA_022710245.1 Myxococcota bacterium | reverse complement strand
TGCCTCGCCGGCAAGTGCCTCAGCGACCCCTGCGCGGGCATCAGCTGCCCGCGTGGCCAGGTCTGCGTGGAGGGCAAGTGCCAGGACGACCCCTGCGAGCTGATCCGCTGCCCGACCTACTTCGTCTGCCACGGCGGCGAGTGCATCCCCGGGGACAAGCTGCAGGGGACGACCGAGCTCCTCGCGACCGGCGCGGGCGGGTGCACGTGCCGCGTCGCGGAGGGCAGCGACTCGGCAGGGGCGTTGCTCCTCGGCGTCCTGCTCGCCGGGCTCGCGATCTTCGGTCGCCGCCGGCGCTGATCAGCTGATCAGAAGCTGTTGCTCGCGCAGTCCGGGAGCCCCAGCGGCAGCACCGTGGTGTTCATGATCTGAGCGGCGAGGTCGGTGAGGAGCGCCTCCATGTCGCCGCAGAGGCTCACGAAGGCCGAGTGCGGCGCCAGCGCGTGGACGAGCTGGTGCAGGCGGATCGCGGGCCGCGCCGCCCCGCCGAGGGGCCCACAGGCGCTCTGCAGCGCCGGGACAGCGGCGCCCGACGGGTTCCACGGGTTCTTGAAGAGGTCCACCTGGACCGGCTCCGGGCCGCCCGCGAGGACCCCGAGGAAGACCGGCTTGCGGAGGCCGCGGAGGAACTCCTCGTAGAAGCTCACGCCATCGAGGAGCGAGCCGGTGGTCTCCGCCCGGCACTGCGTGTGGAGGCCGGGCGCCCGCGCGGGCTCGCGACACTTCGCCCCGTACTCGAAGCAGCGGAAGGAGGTGACGGCGCCCAGCGTGTCGGACCGGTCGAAGATCTCGTCCTTGGCGGCCGAGCAGTCGTCTCCGTCGGTGACGAGGATGACCGCGAGCGCCGCGTCGTCGCGCAGGAACCCCGGGTTGATGCCGAGCTCCGGGCTGAGCGCGCGGCGGGCCGCGAGCAGTGGCTGCTGGAAGATGCAGCCGCTGGTCCCGAGCTCCGCGATGCAGGCGAAGCTGTCCCGCAGCGCCGTCCGCGCCGGAAACTCGATGCCGGGGCCGCTGCGCAGCGGGGGCGCGAGGAAGCCTCCCGGAGACGGGAAGCAGCCGGGGGCCGTCCTCAGCCGCCCCCCGTCATTGGTGGTGCAGGCCGTCCCCGCGCCGAGGTCGCTGGAGATGGCGCCGACGTGCAGGTCGACGGTGACGACCACGGTCTTGTCGATGGAGTCGGGGCTGAGCCCGCCCAGCAGGCGGTCGACGAAGGCGGGGAACGCGCTGGCGAGGAGCCGCTGGGTCTCGCCCATCGCGCGGGAGGTGTCGATGACGAAGAGGACGTCGAGCTTGATCTGCGTCGGCCGCCTCGCCAGGCGCGGCAGCAGCGTGATATCCAGCGCCTCCTCGACGCCCCCGACGATGACGACCACGCCCTCTCCCGGCTCGTAGCGCGCCTCCTCGAGGCCCGGCACGGGGCTGTCGACCTTCTTGTGGACGCTCATCTGGTAGGTCCCGGGCCTGAGGTCGGCGATCCGGAAGAGGCCCTCGCCATCGGTCGCGTAGTCCGTGGACTGGCCCACCGCATCCGAGGGACGGACCGTGAGTATCACCTTCCCGGTCACCGGGCTGCCGGTGCAGTGATCGACCACCCGGCCGCGCACGGCTCCGAACGTCGAGGCGGGCGTGGGCGGCCGCCGCAGCGTGCCGTCCGGGACCGGGTCCAGGCAGCCGGCGAGCGCCAGCGCCACGAGGGCGAGCGCCTCAGAACGCATAGCCCACCTGCCCGAGCACGAGCGGACGGAAGAAGGCGACCGGGCCGCCCACCTGGTGGAGGAGCTCGACGCCGGCGGCGACCTGCACCGCGAGCGAGAGGCCGGCGACCAGGGAGACGCGCAGCTCGGCGCTCAGCCCGGCGCGGAAGCCGCCGAGGTCGCCATAGACCGCGGCCGCAGGGCGGCCCACCTCGGAGGTGAGATCGGCGGTGACGAAGGCGGCCTGCCAGCCGACGTAGAGGCCCGCCGCGAGCTCGAGGCGCCGCCAGAAGGGGCGCACGTAGGCGGCCTCGGCCTGGAGCATCAGCCGCCGCAGCCGGAACGAGCGGCTGGCGTCGAGCGCGGTGTGATCGGAGAAGCCGAAGAGCGCGCGCCCCCCGAGGCGCAGGGGGACGCGCAGGCGGTAGCTGTACGCGAGGCTGAGCCCCTGCCCCGCCCCGATCGGGTCCACGGGCGGG
>JAKLHH010001380.1 GCA_022710245.1 Myxococcota bacterium | reverse complement strand
TGCGGTCTGTGCGGCGCGTGCGGTCTGTGCGGCGCGTGCGGTCTGTGCGGCGCGTGCGGTCTGTGCGGCGCGTGCGGCGCGTGCGGCGCGTCCGGTCTGTGCAGCGCGTGCCGCGCGTGCGGTGTGTGCGGCGTGTACGGCGCGTGCGGCGTGTCACGGGAGTCCTCCTCGGGCTACCCGGGAGTACGGCGCCCGCAGCGGGAACCTCCCCCGGCGCGCGTGGCTCCGGGTTCACGGTCGCGCCGTCGCCCCCGGGCAGTGTTATGATCGCGCCCTCTCGAGGTGGCCGCCTGGACGATCGACGGCGAGTGCAAGCGCGGCTCAGCGAGCCGACCGGCAGGGCGTGGCTCGGCTCGGCCGAGCTCCCCGCCGAGCAGCAGGAGCGGGGCGCGCGGCGGCTCGGCGTCCTCGGGCTCCTCACCGCGTGCTCCTACGCCTTCCTCAGCCTCGTCTACATGCAGGAGGTGCCGGACCCGAGCGCGCTGACCGGCGGCCAGCGGCTGATCATCGTCCCGGCGCTGATCGCCATCGCCGCCTCGCTCGGCCTCTACGCCCTCTCGCGCCGGCGGGCGACCGACCCCGGCTGGCTCCTGCGCGTGGGCATCGGCTACCAGATCCTGATGGGGGCCGCGATCGCCGCGAGCCGCCACTTCCTGCCCTGGCCGCAGGGCAGCTTCGACCGCGGCTGGTCCGGCGTCGCGGCCTGGGTGATCATCTTCGCGGCGATCGTCCCCAGCACGCCGGGCCGCGCGCTCTGGAGCTCCGTCGTGGTCGCCGCGCTCGACCCGCTGGTGCTCCTGGTCACGGTGGCCGCCGGCAACCCGATGCCCGCGCCGCGCGCGCTGGCGAGCCTCTTCGGCCCCAACCTGATCGCCATCGCCGTCGCGGTGGTCGCCGCGCACATCAACTACCGCCTCGGGCGCCGGGTGCAGGACGCGCAGGAGCTGGGCAGCTACAAGCTGGTCGCGCTCCTCGGCGAGGGCGGTATGGGCGAGGTCTGGCGCGCCGAGCACAAGCTCCTCGCGCGCCCGGCGGCGATCAAGCTGATCCGCGCCGAGGCGCTCAGCGCGGCGCAGGGCGAGGACCTGGTGCGCCGCTTCGAGCGCGAGGCCCAGGCGACCGCGCTCCTGCAGTCGGAGCACACGGTCGCGCTCTATGACTTCGGCGTCGCCACCGACGGCTCCTTCTACTACGTGATGGAGCTCCTCGACGGGCTCGACCTCGAGGCCGCGGTGCGGCGCCACGGCCCGATGCCGGCCGAGCGCGTGGTCCACCTCCTCGCGCAGGTCTGCGACTCGCTCGCCGAGGCGCACGCGCAGGGGCTGGTCCACCGCGACATCAAGCCGGCCAACCTCTACCTCTGCCGCCGCGCGCTCCGCCACGACCAGGTGAAGGTCCTCGACTTCGGGCTGGTCAAGCCGGAGGCGGCGCTCAGGGGCGACGGCGCGCTCACCGCGGAGGGCTCGATCCGCGGCACGCCCGCCTACATGGCACCCGAGCAGGTCGAGGGCCACGCCGTCGACGGCCGCGCCGACCTCTACGCGGTGGGCTGCGTCGGCTACTGGCTGCTCTCGGGCAAGCTCGTCTTCGAGGCCGCGAGCCCGATGCAGCAGGCGATCGACCACGCCCGCTCCGAGCCCCCTCGCCTCTCGACCCGCACCGGCCTCGAGATCCCGGCCGCGCTTGAGGCGCTGATCCACCGCTGCCTGGAGAAGGACCCGGCGCGTCGCCCGCAGAGCGCGGGCGAGCTCGCCGCGGAGCTGGCGCGGGTCCAGGCGGCCACGCCGTGGAGCGAGGAGCGCGCGCGCGAGTGGTGGCAGCAGCACCTCGCCCCGAAGCCCCCGCCGGGCGCCGCCTCCGAGGCGATGGGCCCGACGCTGCCGCTCAGCTGAGCGGTCGCGCTGCGACGAGCCAGGCGAGTAGGCTCCGTCGCAACACCTGGCGCGCCCACGGTTCCGCGGTCGACAGGCGAGCAGACTCCTTCGCAGCACCTGTGCCAGTAGAGCTAATCCGCGCGCCCACGGCTCCGTGGTCGACAGGCGAGCAGACTCCTTCGCAGCACCTGTGCCAGTGGAGCTAACCCGCGCGCCCACGGCTCCGTGGTCGACAGGCGAGTAGACTCCGTCGCAGCACCTGTGCCAGTAGAGCTAACCCGCGCGCCCACGGCTCCGTGGT
>JAKLHH010000138.1 GCA_022710245.1 Myxococcota bacterium | reverse complement strand
GGCCAGGATCGCGGTGAGCACCGCGTCCCCCTCGAAGGGCAGGAAGACCGTCGCGGCGAGGGCCCGCGCGCGGCGATCCGCCTCGACGGCGACCGGCGCCTGGCTGCCGTCCCGCTGGACCAGCCCGGTGCCGAGGTGGATGCGGTGCGCGCCGCCGGCTCCGTCGATCAGCAGCAGCCAGCGGTCCTCGAGGCGCGCGCGATCGCGCAGGATGGTCCGCGGGAGCACGCGCGCCAGCACCTCGCGCCGGGTGGCGGCCGCGCCGGTCCACTCCTCGAGATCCGGCTCGGCGGCCGCGCTGGTGGCGGCGACGAAGAGGTCCACGTCGCGGAGCACCTCGGAGAAGACCAGCGGCGGCACCTTGCCGAGCGTCAGCGCGGGCCCCTCCGCCCGGTGGAAGCGCAGCCCGCGCACGCGCGCTAGGTCGCTCTCTCCCTCGCTGACGAGCTCCACCCGCAGCCAGGCGCGCAGGCCCCAGGCGGCGAGCTCGAGGCTGGCCTCGTCGCTGGCGTCCCCGTAGCCCTGCAGCGCGTAGCGCCAGCCGCGCTCCCGGCAGAGGTTGCCGAAGGCGTGCTGGCGGATCGGGTGGCCGCTGTAGCGGTCGTCGGCCGTGGCGGTGGGCTCGCGCGGCCGGAAGACCTCGCGCCAGACCTGCTTGAAGGGCTGCAGCAGCTGCTGCGACTCCAGGTGGTCGCGCCAGACGAGCAGCCGGTCGAGGTCGCTGCAGTCGAGCACATGCCAGAGGCGAGCCACGGCCTCGTCGGGGAGCGCGCAGGTGCCGCCGCCGAGCGGGGCGAGCCGACCGTCCTGCCAGAGGAGCTCCTCGCGCTGCCCGGCGTGCTCCGCGAGCCAGATCAGCCGCCGGCCGAGCTGCCCGACGAGCGGGTGCTCGAGGTAGCGCTGCCGGAGCGCGGCGAGCGAGAGGCGACGATCCGCGAGCCAGAGGCCCTGCAGCCGCGCGACCTGCCCGTCGAGGAGCTCGGCGAGCTGCCGCTGCTCTTGCTTGAGCGCGCGCACCTCGGCGGGGTGAGCGACCTTCACGGCCTTCGGCACCGCGGCCTGCCGCTTGCCGTCCGGCCGCAGCCAGCCCAGCTCGACGCGGCTCCCGCTCACGACCTGGAGCTCGGCCTGGTGGTCGCCGATGGGGACGCGGCGGAGGCCGGCTGCGTCGAGGCCCCCGTCAGGGATCGCCAGCTCCACAAGGTCCTCGCGCGTCGCGCCGGCGGCCGCCGCGGCCGTCTCGAGGCAGCCCGCGATGACCCTCCTGCCCGCCGCGTAGCGCACCTTCTCCTCGAGCCGCGCGAGGTGCACGACGCCCGCGCCGTCCGGCATCGCCGCGAGCGCGCGGACGCAGGCGTTGCCGAGCTTGCTCGAGGCGGCGCCGAGGCCGGGGAGCTTGCGGAAGCAGCGCTCGCCGAACCGGGCGATGGCGTGCGCGAGCCCGACGTCGGCGAGCGCTCCCGCCGCCCAGAGGAGGCCCTTCAGGCACTCGCGGTTGTGCTCGGAGAGGCCGAGCCTGAGGCCGGCCTCGGGGTCCTCCGTGCCGTCCTCCCCGGCCTCTCCCAGGCGCGCCGACTCGACGCAGGCCTCGAGCGTCCTCGCCACAGCGTCGTCCCCTACCGCCTCCACGAGCGACGCGGCCCGCTTCGACCACGCCGTGGTCGGCTGCGATCTGCCCGCGGCCTGCGCCGCGTGCCTCAGGAGCTCGGTCCACGCGCGACGGGAGCCCTCGTCTCCATCCGCGACCACGGCCGCCAGCGCCAGGCCCCAGGTGTCTCGCGCGAGGGGCGCACCGGAGCGGCCCTCGCCGGCGAGGACCTCGCAGAGGAGCCCGCTGAGCCTCGGTCGTAGCTTGCCCTGCAGGGCCGAGGTCACGGGTGACGAGTCGAGGAGCTCGCGCAGCGCAGGGGTCAGGCCGGCGCTGGCCGCGTGGCGGGAGACGAGGTCGAGGCAGCGGCCGAGGAGCGGTGGGAGCGCGCCGAGCCGGCCCTGCGAGTCGACCAGCCCGAAGTGGGCCAGGCACCCGCCGAGCAGCGCGAGGAGCTGGGGCTCGCTGATGGGTAGCGGGCCGCGCTCCTCGAGGAGCGCCTCGAGGAGGGACGCCAGGGACTCGCGCAGGTCCTGCTGGCGATCGTGCTGCTCGCGGCGCTCGTAGTAGCGCGAGCCATCGGCGGCCCCACCCAGGTCGAGGCGCGACGCCGGCGCGCGCGAGAGCTCCTCGGCGACGCGCACGGCCCGCTCGGCGCAGGTACCCTCGGTGACCACGACCTCGACCCGGAGCCCGGCCTGCCGCTTCAGCACGTTCAGGGCAGCCTGCCCGAGCTGCTCCACGAGCGCGGTCTCCCACTCCCTCCGCACCTCCTCGGCCGCCGCCTGGAGCTCGGGGCCGCCCGCCTCGAGCGCCCCGCGATCGATGAACATGCCGTCGATCATGCCGCCGTGGCGCAGGCTGGCCTCGGCGTGAAAGACCCAGCTGGCGCCGCCCTCGAGGCTCCAGCCGACGTTGGCTGTCGGTCGGTGGCTCCGGAACCTGTCGATCAGCCACTGCCGGGTCGCGGCGTCCACGTGAGCCTCCTCCGAGCAAATCGTGCCCCTCATCGCGGAGCAGGCGAGCAGGGCAACCTCAGCTCCAGACGCCTGGGATCGCCGTCCCGCACCCGGGGCACTTGCCGGCGCGGAGCACGTTCGCGCGCACGGTGAAGCCGAGCCGCTCGATCAGCTTCTTGCCGCACTTCGGGCAGGCGGTGTCCTCGCCTCCCGCGCCGGGGAGGTTGCCCACGTAGGCGTAGCGGAGGCCCTCGGCGCGCGCCGCCTCGTGGCTGCGCCGCAGCGTCGCGTAGGGCGTCGGCGGCAGGTGCTTCAGCTGGTAGTCGGGGTGAAAGCGCGTCAGGTGCACCGGCACGTCGGCGCCGAGGGTCGCCTTCACCCAGCGCGCCATCTGCCGCACCTCCTTCTCGCTGTCGTTCACCGTCGGGATGACGAGGTAGACGATCTCCAGCCAGCGCCCCTGCTTGCGGATCGTCTCCAGCGTGCGCTGGACCACCTTCAGGCTCCCCTTGCACATCTTCGCGTAGGTGTCCTCGGAGAACGACTTGAGGTCGACCTTGATCGCGTCGACGGCCGCGCAGGCCTCCTTCAGCGGCGCCACCTCGACGGCGCCGCCGGTGACGATGCAGCTCCTCACGCCGCGCCTCCGGGCCGCGCGCGCGGTGTCGAGGACGTACTCGAGGAAGACGACCGGCTCCGTGTACGTGTAGGAGATGATCCGCGAGCCGTTGGCGAGCGCCTGCAGGGCGACCTGCTCGGGCGGCAGGTCGATGGAGCGCACCTGCTCGGGGCGTGACTGCGAGAGCTGCCAGTTCTGGCAGGCCTTGC
The DNA here is from genome assembly GCA_022710245.1 of Myxococcota bacterium. Next base: position 7,655 of record JAKLHH010000138.1, on the reverse strand, counting down.
AGTCCATGTTGCAGCCGGCGGTGGCGATGGAGAAGGTGAGCGCGCCGGGCATGAAGTGGAAGAGCGGCTTCTTCTCGATCGGGTCGAGGTTGCGCGCGACGGCGCGGCCCCAGACCAGCGTGCGGTACTCGCCGCCGTGGTTCTCGCGCACGCCGCAGAAGCCGCGCTCCGTGTCGTCGACGCGGCAGAGCTTGGGGCAGAGCTGGCACTCGACGCGCCGGCCGGGGAGCTTGCGCCAGAAGCGCGCCGGGTGGCCGGGGAGCCCGGCCCACGCGCGGCAGGGGAGCCCGAGCGCGGCGAGCCCGAGCGCGGCGCCGCCCGCCTGGCAGAGGAACGTTCGACGGCTCTCGCCTGGCGGCATCACGCGCTCCTCAGCTCACCTTCACCTGCACGAGCTCGATCCTCGCGCGCTCGCCGACGCCGAGCCCCGCCTTCGCCGCACCGGCGATGTGCACCGGGCGCCGCTTGTCGGCGGTCAGGGTGGGGAGCTTCTTCTTCGCGCGCAGCCCCTCGAGGAGCTCCCAGGCGATCACGTCGAGCGCGACCGGATCGGTGGCGAGGAGGAGCGCGCCGTGGGAGACGGCGTGCGCCGGGTTGAAGGCCGGCCCGCCCTCGACCTGGACGCGGAGCGCGTCGCAGATGATCAGCCGCTGCTTCTGCCGCACCACGGGCAGCGCGTTCACCTCGGCGACGGGCGGGTCGCAGCCGTGCAGGTGGTACTTGTTCGGGTTGTGCACCAGGCCGAAGTTGTTCTTCAGGCAGCCGGAGACGCCGGCGAGGCCGTGGTCCTTCAAGACCGGCAGGTTGATCAGCACCGAGGCCTGCTGCGTGGCGACGCGGGAGAGGCGCGAGGCGCCGCTCGGCATCACCGCGAGCTCCTCCTCGAAGCCGCCGCGGTCGTTGCCGATCACCCGGTAGTCCGCGCCCGAGACGCGCACCTCGTAGCCGCCGTGCCGCAGATCCGCGTCGCTGCGGTCGAAGACCACGGCCTGCTGTCGCGGCACGCCGGAGGCGGCGAGCAGCGCGACCAGCTCCTCGACGAGCTCGACCCGCGTGGACATCTGCCGGCCCGCGAGGCAGTTCACCTTCAGCCCCACGGTGTCGACCGGGCGCACCCAGCCGCGCAGCGCCGCGCGGGCGTCGGTGAGGCCGCTCAGGCGCCGCAGCCCTTGCTCCAGCATGCGACGGAGCGCGGCGCGGTCCGGGCGCCCCTCGCGGGCGAGGGCAGGGCAGGTGACCAGCACCACCCGGCTCTTGCCGGCCGGTCCGCCCGGCTCCGGGCGGGCAGCCGCTCCCCGCTCCCGGGTGCAGCCCGCGGCTGTCGCCGCCGTGGCCAACCCGAGCTGGGAGAGGAAGCTACGCCTGGTGGGCACGTCGGTAATCGTATGCGGGGCCATGGGTGGATGCAACGGTAGCCACGGCCTGCAGTCGGCACTGCCTGGAGATCCAGCAGTTGGGATCCCGGCGCGACGGCACGTCCCCTGCAGGAGACCAGGCATCACCGAGGAAGAACCATGACGCGTCGCGATAGCCGACAGCTCTCCGAAGCCCATCCCTGGCGCTCTGCAGCACGGCCCCGCTCGCGTGCGCTCCTCGGTCTGCTCCTCAGCCTCACCCTCACCGCCCCCGCGCTGGCCGCGCCGCCCGCGGGTCAGGTGCGCGCGACGCGGGGCGACCCGCTGCAGCTCCTGCCGGCCTCGAAGCGCGGCCTGGTCTTCGGCGTCATGGGCTCGGCGGCTCCCGAGTCCACCATCTCGCCGGAGCTCAAGGGCCGGCTCGAGGTGCTCGGCCGCGCCATCGCCCGCCGGAAGGGGGTCGTGCTGACGGGCGCCTGCCCCGGCATGCCGCTCGTCGCCGCACGCGCGGCCAAGGCGGCGGGCGGCGCCGCGGTCGGCATCTCGCCGGCCAAGTCGCTCACCGAGCACGTCAGCTACTTCCATAGCCCGACCGAGGCGATGGACGTGATCAAGATGACCGGCGCTGGTCCCGGCATGGGCTTCATCGCGCGCGAGAAGGACAACATCCGCTACTCGGACATCCTGGTCTTCGCTGGCGGGCGCTCGGGCACCCTCGGCGAGATGATCTTCGCCATGCAGGAGCCGCGCGTGATCGCGCTCCTCGAGGGCTCGACCGGCGTCACCGAGGCGGCGCGCTCCCAGATCCTGCCCATCATCGGCCGTGGCCGCGCGGTGGTCGTCTCCGACCGCGACCCGGACCGGTTGATCGCCAAGGCGGTGAAGGCCAGCGAGCGCCTGAACCGGCGCGAGCAGGCCCGCGCGGCCGTGAGCGACCGCACGACCCTCGCCAACCCGACCCTCGCCGACCTGGGCGCCGGCCTCGACGCTCAGCCCCAGCGCCCGCAGGCGAGCGCGCATCGGCGCCCGGCCCCGCCCGTCTCGCGCGGCCCGGTGGTCACCGACGAGCAGCGCCGCACGCACAACGTCTTCACCTTCTTCGGCAGCAGCGACGGGATGAGCGGCGCCGACCGGGCGAGGGTCGACGCCCTCACCCAGCTGATCGCGACGAAGCACTCGAGCGGGCGCGCCCCCCTGCTCGTCCTGCCCACGCGCCCCGGCCTCGCCGGCAAGGTCGCCAAGGCCGCGCACCGCGCCGGCGCGACGACGGTGGGGATCTCGCCCGCCGCGACCCTCGACCAGCACCGCAAGGCGGGCCAGCTCGAGCACGACCTCAGCTCGCTCCGGCTGACCGGCGAGGGGCTCGGCGTCGGCAAGCTGGCGGCCTACCAGAAGGCGATCGAGAAGACCGACGTCGTCTTCGTGGCCGGCGGCGACCAGGAGACGCTCGGCGGGACCATCTTCGCCATGTACCAGCCCACCGTGGTCGCCGTCCTCGAGACCGGGGGCATGAGCGGACAGCTCCGCAGCAAGATCCTCAGCACGTTCGACAAGCCGGCCGTGGCCAAGATGATCTACGATACGGACCCGGCTCGCCTCTACCAGCGCGCGGTGGCGGAGGCGGCGGCGCTGCGCGAGACGCAGAGCAAGCCGTACATCAACCCGGAGTAGCCCCGGCAGGCCGCGCTCGGTTGGAGCGGCGCCGCCCAGGTTGGGCGGTCGGGCGGAGCTGCCGCGACCAACGAGAGGCAAGAGGAGCGCGCGCCCGATGCCCCGAGTCCGCCACCTCAGCGAGGGCGACCTCCTCGACGAGCGCTACCGCCTCGGGCAGCGCCTCGGCGCGGGCTCGATGGCCGAGGTCTGGCGCGCGCTCGACGAGCAGCAAGGTGCCGAGGTCGCGGTGAAGGTGCTGGCCGAGATCCTCGCCCTCAGCCAGCAGGCGCGCGCTCGCTTCGAGCGCGAGGCGCAGTCGATCGGCAGCATCAAGCACCCGAACGTGGTCGCGCTCCTCGGGCACGGCCAGGTCGAGGACGGGCGTCCGTACCTGGTGATGGAGCTCGTCGCCGGGGAGACGCTCGACGCCTACCTCTCCGCGCGGGAGGAGCTCCTCGGCGCGTACAGCGCGCTCGTCGTCGGCACCCAGATCCTCGCTGGGGTCGGCGCCGCGCACGAGAAGGGGATCATCCACCGCGACCTGAAGCCGGCGAACGTCCTCCTCGCCGAGCTCCCCGATGGCCGCAAGCAGGTCAAGGTGGTGGACTTCGGCGTCGCGGGGGTGCTCGACCTCGCGGCGCCCCCGGAGGCGCGGCTGACCCGCGCCGGGAGCATGCTGGGCAGCCCGCGCTACATGCCGCTCGAGCTCGCGCGCAGCGCCGAGGACGTGGACGTCCGCTGCGATGTCTTCGGGGTCGGCGCTGTCCTCTACCACGCGCTGACCGGCAGCCCCCCCTTCCCGGGCGAGCACCTCGGGGAGATCATGAAGAAGGTGATGGCGCACGCGATCCCGCCGCTGGCCGAGCAGCGTCCGGACCTCCCCGCGGAGCTGGTGGCCTGCATCGAGCGAGCGCTCGGCCACCGCCCGGAGGACCGCTACCCGACGGCGGCCGCGATGCAGGGCGCGCTGCAGGCGCTCCTCGCGGCGAGCGGGCCCCGCTGAGCCTCGCCGCCGGAGGTGCGGCGCCGGTGAGCAGCAGCTCTCGCTCGCGGGGCTCGCGGGGCTCGCGGGGCTCGCGGTGGGGTCGACGCGGCTGGGCGGCGGGAGTAAGCTGGAGTCGTGACCTCTCCAGTCAAGCCGAGCGAGGGCACCGATCAGGGACCCGCCCGCGGCGAGGAGCCCCGCGATCCCGCCGTCGAGCTCGAGCGCCTCACCAGGAGCGAGCAGCTCTACCGCGACCTCGTCGAGGGCCAGGGCCTGGGCATCGGTGAGATGGACGAGGACGAGCGCTTCCTCTACGCGAACCGCGCGGGTCACGAGATCTTCGGCGTGCCGCCTGGCGCCCTGGTCGGTCACACGCTGAAGGAGTTCACCGACCCGGTCAACTTCGCGGCCGTCAAGCAGCAGACGGCGCTGCGCAAGTCCGGGGTGCTCTCCACCTACCGGCTGGAGATCCAGCGCCTCGACGGCGTGCGGCGCACGATCATGATCACCTCCACGCCGAAGACCGACGCCTCGGGGCGCTTCCTCGCGGCGCTGGGCGTCTTTCGTGATGTCACCGAGGAGCTGGAGGACGAGGAGCGCCAGCGCCGCCTGGAGGAGCGCATGCTGCAGGCCCAGAAGCTGGAGAGCCTGGGCGTCCTCGCCGGCGGCATCGCGCACGACTTCAACAACATCATGGCGGTCATCCTCGGCAACGCGAGCTACGCGCTGGGCGAGCTCTCGCCCGAGCACCCGCTCTTCAGCTGCATCGACGAGATCCAGCAGGCCGGGCGGCGCGCGGCGGAGCTCACCAAGCAGATGCTCGCCTACGCGGGGCGCGGCCGCTTCCAGCTGCAGCCGGTGCAGCTCTCCCAGGCGGTCTCCAGCCTCTCGCGCCTGCTCGCCGCCTCGATCTCCAAGAAGTGCAGCCTCCGGTTCCAGCTCGCCGACGAGCTGCCGCTGATCGAGGCCGACGCCGACCAGATCAGTCAGGTGATCCTCAACCTGGCCGTGAACGCGGGCGAGGCGATCGGCGAGGCCACCGGGGTGATCGAGCTGCGCACCTCGCTGCTCTCCTGCGGGCGCGCCGTGCTCGCCGACGCCTTCCTCGCCGAGGAGCTCTCCGCCGGCGAGTACGTCGCGCTGCAGATCTCCGACGACGGTCACGGCATCACGCCGGAGGTGCGGCGGCGCATCTTCGACCCCTTCTTCAGCACCAAGTTCACCGGGCGTGGGCTCGGGCTGCCGGCGGTGCTCGGCATCATCCGCGCGCACCGCGGGGCCATCAAGGTCGACAGCCAGCCGGGGGTGGGGACCACCGTGACGGTGCTCTTCCCGCCCGCGAGCAAGCTCGCGGCCGAGCTCGAGCCCGGGGGCGAGCCCTCCCGCGGCACCGTGCTGGTCATCGACGATGAGGCCGGTGTCCGCTCGATGCTGCAGCGGATCCTCTCGCGCCAGGGCTACCGGCTGCTCCTCGCCGGCGACGGCGCCCAGGGCGTCGCCCTCTACCGCGAGCACGCGGAGGAGATCGCGCTCGTCCTCCTCGACCTGGCGATGCCGGAGATGAGCGGACCGCAGGTCTTCGAGGAGCTGCGGCGCCTGAGCCCGACCGTCCGCGTGCTGCTGACCAGCGGCTACGACGAGCGCGACGCGCGCCGGCGCTTCAAGCTCGCCGAGGGAGCGAGCTTCCTGCAGAAGCCCTACTCGCGCGAGACGCTCCTCGAGGTCGTCGAGCGCGCGCTGGCCACGCCCCCGACGCCCTGACGCTCCGCCGGGACCGACCCCTGCCGAGCCCTCGACGGGCGAGCCCTCGCGGAGGTGGACGCGCGAGGCGACCTACTGGCAGGGGGCGTTCGGGTAGCCGGGCGCGCAGATGAAGGCGAGCCCCGCGTCCTGGCAGCCGCTCCCCGCCGGGCAGGGGCTGGACGCGCAGGGGTCGCAGACCTTGGTGCAGAACTGGACCCCGGTGTGGGTGTTGGTGGCGCAGAACCCGAACTGGCACTGACCGTTCGACGTGCACGGCTTGCCGATGTCGCTGGAGCCGGTCCACGCGTCGGCCGCGGGCTTCACGTCCTGCTTCACGCCGGTGTCGGTCTTCGGCTTGAGATCGCTCTTGGCCTTGCCGTCGGCGGTGGCCGGCTGGCCGTCCACGGTCTTGCCTGGCTCCTGGCCCGCCGAGCCCCGATCGACCAGCGATGGGCCGTCCTGCTGCGGGGTGAGGTCGCCAGGGCAGGCCAGCAGGAATAGCGCCCCGAGGATCACCGTTTGCCTGGTCATAGCCCATTCTTGCACGGCCGCGACTGGCCGCGCCAGGAGGCTTGGAGGAGAGGCCCCGGACGCTCTACACTGGAGCGAGCCCATTGTCAGCTAGGAGGAGCAGATGTCGAGCAAGGAGAACCGAAGGTCCTTCATCGTCGACCTGGTGACGAAGGCGGTGGGCGGCTGGCTCGCCGTCAGCGGGCTCTTCGCGGCGGCTGGCTGCAGCGATGACAGCGTCGCGACCAAGTACGGCGGCCCCAACCCCGATCAGAGCATCGCGCCCAAGTACGGGGTCAGCTTCGACGGCGGCAGCGAGAGCAGCATCGCGCCGAAGTACGGGGTGAAGGTCGACGCCGCGCCCGACCAGAGCATCGCGCCGAAGTACGGCATCAAGCCCGACCTGCGCATCGCGCCGAAGTACGGCATCCAGGTCGATCAGGGCATCGCGCCGAAGTACGGCATCAAGCTCGACGCGGCGCCCCCGGCGCCCGACGGCCTCGCGCCGAAGTACGGCATCAAGCTCGACGCGGCTCCCCCGGCGCCCGACGGCCTCGCGCCGAAGTACGGCATCAAGCTCGACGCGGCTCCGGCGCCGAAGTACGGCATCCTGATCGGCTGAGCCAGCCCCGAGCGGTCCGATCCGAGCTGTCCTCCGTCTGGTCAGCCAGCAGGCCGCACGCCTCAGCTGATGAGAGCCTGGCAGCCCGTCCCCTCAGAGGACGAGGGCCCGCCCCCTCGGACATCACCCCCCGCCCGCCGTGGCAGCGGCAGAAGTCCTCGTCACTCCAGGAGCCCCCCGGAGGCCCGGGCGGCGCGCCGCTGGCACGAAGCCTGCTCCTCTGCGGACCAGAGGAGGAACCGATGAACCACACCTGGAGGAGACTGCTGCTGATCAGCTGGGGTGCGGCTGCAACGCTCGCGGGGTGCACCGCCACGCTCGAGGGCGGAGCTGAGGGTGGGGAGGAGTACGAGGCGGAGAGCCACAAGGGCACCTGCGCGAAGCTCAAGAGGCGCTGCGAGTACGGACAGGCGACCGCCTGCGAGGTCTGGACCAGGCTCTGCGCGCCGGCGAGCAAGTCCGATGCCTCGAAGCACCCGGATGCCTCGCGCGCCGATTATGACGGCATCGCGAAAGACGGCGGCACTGACGCAACTCCCGACGCGGCCCCGTCGCCCCCGCCGAGCACCAACGTCCTCTATGTGGACGGAACCCTGACCAGCAACTGTCAGTCCAATTACAGCGTTGCGGCACGGAAGTGCTCGGTTCCGATGGGGCAGCCTACACCACCCTGTCGGCGGGAATGAATGGGGTGCAGATACTCCCAGATCCAATGCGCTCCGCCGATTGGCTGATCATTGCGCGGGCTTGAGCACCGCCCACACGCCAGCGGTTGGCCTGCCGGCGG
>JAKLHH010001379.1 GCA_022710245.1 Myxococcota bacterium | reverse complement strand
CGTCGCGACCTGCCTCGTGGCGAGCGAGCGCCGGATCGGGGGCCGGCTCTTTCGCCGGCTGGAAGCCCGCGCTCTTGTCGAGCTGGGCCTGCCAGCGGACGAGGAGCTGCGCGACCGCACGCTTCAGCTCGGCGAGGTCCGTCGAGGGGGCAGCCCCGGCGAGGCCGGCCACCGCCCGGTCGAGGGCGAAGAGCTCACGCTCGGCGAGGATCGCCGCGGCCGCGCTGCCCTCCTGCAGCTCTGCCGGGAAGGCATCCCTCAGCCAGTCCACACGGGCGCGCGCCGCCGCCACGAACCGCGTCAAGCTCGGTGAGCTCGCGATGGAGCGTCCCTGACGGGCCGCCGCGGACAGGAGGAGGTAGCTGGCGGTGAGCTGTCGCCCGCCTCGATCGACGAGCTGCCCCAGCAGGCGGGCACCCTCGGCCCCGCGGCCGAGGAGGAGCAGCAGGGCGCCCCGGCGCTGCACCTCATCGTCGTTGGCCTCGCGCAGGGGGCGGCGCAGCTCGCGAGCGCTCCACGACGGGCGTGGGCCTGCGGTCGCCGTCGCCCTCGCCCTCGCCGTAGCCGTAGCCGTCGCCCTCGCCGTCGCCGTCGCCGTCGCCCTCGCCGCAGCCGTCGCCGTCGACCTCGCCGTCCCTGTCGCCGAGGTCGCCGAGGTCGCTGCCGTCGCGGCTTCCTCGCGCGCGGCAGCGGGAGGCCGCAGCCAGCTCGCCAGCGCGCGATCCGCCGCCCACACTGTCGAGAGCCGCTCGGAACCCAGCAGCTCCACGAGCTGCGTCCCCGCCGCCGGGTCCTCGACGATGCCCAGTGTCGCGATGGCCTGCCAGGCGACCTCGGGCTCGGGGTCGTAGACGCGTGCTCGCAGCGCCTCGAGCGAGGGCTGCGGTCGCCAGGGCGCCGCGGCGACAGCGAGGGCACGGAGCTCCTCGCAGCGGGCTGCTCGCGTCGCGCACCAGTCACTCACCTGGCCCACCTCGTCGGGCGGGGCACGCCGCCCGACGCCGGCGCGGGGAGCGGGCGGGTCGCGGAGCTTGCGGAGCGCCGCCAGGTCGAGCGCGGCGAGCGCGCGGCGGCGGTCCTCCGCGCGCACGATCGCCTCCAGCGCCGGGAGGCTCGCGCTCGACGGGAAGCGGAGGCGGAAGAGCCGGAGCGGCTCCGCTTCACGCACCTCGCGCACCTCGCGCGCGAGCAGCTCCTCGAGGCGCGCCAGCGCCCTCGCCGCGGCTGCGGTCTCCGGGTAGCTCTCGACGAAGGCGTCCAGCTCGAAGGCCTCGTCACGCAGCGACGTGAAGCGCGCCTCCGCGAGCCGCCCGCGCAGCGCTCTCGCCTCGGGGGCGAGCGGGTAGCTGTCGACGAAGCGCTGCGCCAGCGTGAGGTCGCGCGCCGCGAGCGCCTCGCGGCCGAGCGCGCGGGGGAGCCGCGCCACCGCCGTCGCGGCCGCCGGGCTCCCTGGGTGACGCTCGATCACGAGCGCGAGGTCGGCGGCGCTCCGCGCCCTCGTCAGGGCGAGCTCGGCGAGGCGATCGCGGCAGGCCGTCGCCTGGCGGCCCCGAGGGTGCTCCTGCAGATAGAGCGCGTAGGCGAGCGGTCGGTCGACGCGGCGGGCCTCCTGGAAGCGGAGCTCCTCGACCCGCGCCCGCGCCTCGGTCGCGCGCTCGCCGCTGGTGTGCGCGGCGAGGAAGCGCAGGTACGCCGCGAGGCTGTCCTCCCGGCGAGCCGCCTCGTAGTGCGCCGCCTCGCACCCCGTCAGCGCGAGGAGCGTGAGGCCGAGAGCCAGCCGCGTCATTGTCCCACCTTGGGGCACCCTCGACTTTTTTTCAACCTTGGCCGCACCGTTCGCCCATGCAGATGTCACAGGTTTGGTGGGCCGCACAGAGGAATAAGGACCCAGCGGTCGTGTTCGCTTGACAGGGTCAAACGGTCTCAATAGACTGCGCTTGCTTGGAATTATACCGACTTAACGGACGAGCCTGATCACCGCCTCCCGCCGTCGCCCTTGGAGGGAAAGTTGGACCCGAGACAGAAGAAAACGACACGTGATCTCAGCGACCTGAAGTCTCGATTGGGTCTCGCCAAGCCGGGTGCCGCACCCGCCGCGCCGGCCCCGGGCCAGCCGGGCGTGCCGAACCCTGCGACGATGGGCACCGGCCCGGTGCCTGCCCAGCAGCCCGTCGCGA
>JAKLHH010001378.1 GCA_022710245.1 Myxococcota bacterium | reverse complement strand
GAGACCTCGACGCAGGCCGGGATGGCGTCGGGCTCCGCGCCGAGCGCGCCCGCCACGTCGAGGAGGCGCGAGAGCTGCCCCTCGTCGAGGACCGTCGGCGTCCCGCCGCCGATGGTGAAGCGGGCGAAGCGGGCGCCGGGGATGGCCTCACGGACTGCGGCGGCCTGCCGTTCGAGGGCTGCGAGGTAGCCGTTGACCAGCTCGCGCGGCGGCCGCGCGAGGCTGAAGAGGTTGCAGTAGCCGCAGCGGCTCTCGCAGAAGGGCACGTGGAGGTAGAGGGAGAGCGCGCCCTTCGGCTGCTCGCGCCAGAGCTGGGCGAGCGGCACCGCCGGCCGCAGCGCGCGGTAGGTGGTCTTGTGCGGGTACGAGTAGAGGTAGGCCTCGTACGGCGAGCTCTCGAGGAGCTCAGCAGCGGGCTTGGTCCTGCTCACGTCCTGCGGACGCTCCGCCATGAAGCGCGACTTCATCAGGCGGTCTCCTCGAGGAGCACCTCGGCGTAGGGCACGGTCCAGATCACCGGGTGCGCGTGCCGGTGCCCCGTGTAGCCGTCCTCGCCGTAGGCGGTGCCGTGATCCGAGCAGAGGATCGCCAGCCAGGGCGCGCGCCGCCGCATCGCCGCGAGGAGCGGCGCGAGCTCGCGGTCGACGTACTCCAGCGCGGCCGCGTGCGACTCGAGGCTGTCCTCGGTGGCGCCGGGGAGGTAGCAGCGGTTCGGCTGGTGCAGCGCCGAGACGTTGAGGAAGAGGAAGAGCCGCCGCGAAGCGGGGATCCTCTCGAGGATCTCCACCGCCAGCGCGACCTGGTGGCGCGTCGAGTGTGGGTCGGTGACCCCCAGCGCGGGGGACCAGTGGCTCTCGGCGAAGAGGCCGGGCAGCACGCGGCCGAGGGGGTTCTGCTGGTTGAAGAAGCCGACCCCGCCGACGCAGACCGTGTGGTAGCCGCGGTCGGCGAGCCCGTGCACCAGGTCCGGCGCGTCGAGGACGCAGGTGCCGGGACCGGTCGTCTCGCTGCCGAGGAAGCGCAGCGCGAAGAGGCGCGGGTGCAGACCGGGCGCCGCCGGCGTCGGCAGGAACCCGGCGAAGAACGCGTGGTGCGCGGCGTAGGTGCAGCTCCCGGTCGTGTGCCGCCGCTCCCAGCCGGCTGCGGGCAGCAGGCTGGAGAGGAGCGGGGTGCGCCCCTCGCGGTGCAGGCGCTCGGCGACGTCGTGGCGCAGGGTGTCCAGCGTGAGCAGCGCGATGTCGTGGCTGCCGACCACGCGGTTCATGTCGATCATGTGCCGGCCCCGAGCAGCGAGACGAGGAGCTCCTCGACGGTGCCGGCGGTGCGCGACGGCGCGAGGAGGCCGGGAGGGTAGGGGCGTCCGCGCGAGATCCAGCAGGTCGCCATCCCCACCGCGGCGGCGCCCGCGATGTCTCGTGCCGGATCGTCCCCGACGAAGAGCACCTCGGTGGCCTGCAGCCCCGCCTCCGCGAGCGCGTGCTCGAAGATGCGCGGGTCGGGCTTGTGCCAGCCGAGTTCACCCGAGACGAAGACCTGCTCGAAGAGCCGCGCCAGGCCAGCGCGGTCGAGCTTGGTCCGCTGACGGGGCCCGCCGCCGTTGGAGACGACCGCCAGCTTGTAGCGCGGCGCGACGCAGGCGAGGAGCTCGAGGAGACGCGGCGGGGCCGGGCCCACCGCAGCCACCAGCCCCTCGCCGAAGTCAGCCCAGAAGTCCGAGACGTCCATGCAGAGCCCGGGGAAGCGCTGCACCACCGCCGCGCAGAACTCGGGCCGCGACGCGAGCCCGCCCTGGTCCAGCAGGGCGAGCGCGCGCCGGGCCGAGGGATCCCCGAGGACGAAGGGGAAGCGGCGGGTCAGCCCGTCCAGGTAGCGGGAGAAGGCCGCCTCGCGATCGATGAGCGTGCCGTCGAGATCGAAGAAGAGCCCGCGTAGCATCTCGCCCTCTGGTTCGGACCGGGATGATCATCCAACGGGGGCGACGTGGTCAACCGCGAGTGGCGTGAGCGTGCGAGAGCGGGAGGGAGAGGAGCGCGGGCTAGAACCTGAAGTTGACCCCGAGGTTGAACTGCACGCCGTACGACTTGTCCGGCAGGATCGCGTTCTCGATGTCCTTGTAGAACACCCCCGGCTCGTCGTGGCTGTCACGGAGCACGCCGAAGAACCGCGCGTCCGCCGTGATGCCG
>JAKLHH010001377.1 GCA_022710245.1 Myxococcota bacterium | reverse complement strand
GCCGCCTCGACGACCTCCTTCGGGGAGAGCACGACCAGCCGGGTCACCACGTTCTCGAGCTCCCGCACGTTCCCCGGCCAGGGGCAGCGCGCGAGGGCGACGACCACCCCGGGCAGGAGGCGCGTCGCCACCGCGCCGGGGTTGCGCTCGCGGGCCTTCGCCCAGAAGTGCTCGACCAGCGGCGGGATGTCCTCCGGGCGCTCCCGCAGCGGCGGCACCGTCAGCGGCACCACGTTGAGCCGGTAGAAGAGGTCCTGCCGGAAGGTGCTCCCCTGCCCCTCGAGCTCCCGGTGAGTCGCCGCGAGGATGCGCACGTCGACCTTGCGCGAGACGTCGGCGCCCACGGGGCGCACCTCGCCGTCCTCGAGGACGCGCAGGAGCTTGGCCTGCAGCCCCGCGGGCATGTCGCCGATCTCGTCGAGGAAGACGGTGCCGCCGTCGGCCTCGACCAGCAGGCCCCGCCGGGCCGAGGTCGCGCCGGTGAAGGCGCCGCGCGCGTGGCCGAAGAGCTCGCTCTCGAGGAGCGCCTCCGGTAGCGCCGTGCAGTTGAGCGCCACGAAGGCGCGCTCGCGGCGGGCCCCCTCGAAGTGCAGGGCGCGCGCGACCAGCTCCTTGCCGGTGCCGCTCTCGCCGCGGATCAGCACCGGCTCCGAGGACTGCGCCACCCGCTCGATGAAGTCATAGAGGCGGCGCATCACCTCGCTCGAGCCGATCATCGCCGCGAAGCCGGCGCGCTCCACGGCGATCCGGCTGAGCGCGCGGTGCTGATCGCGCAGCCGCCGGTCCGTGATGGCGCGCGCCACGTAGAGCAGGACCTCCTCGAGGCGGAACGGCTTGGTGAAGTAGTGGAAGGCGCCGCGCTTGATGGCCTCGATCGCGCTGTCGATGGCGCCGAAGCCGGTCATGATGATCACCGGGATGGTCGGGTCGAGCGCCCGCACTCCCTCCAGGACGTCGAGGCCGTCTACCCCGTCCATGCGCAGATCGGTCAGCACGACGTCGGGGAAGACCTTGCCGGCGGCCGCCAGCGCTGCGGCGCCGCTCGCGGCGAGCTCCACCTCGTAGCCCTCGTCCTCGAGCTGGTCGGCCAGCAGTCGTACCATCTCGAGGTGGTCGTCGACGACCAGCACCCGTCCCTTGGATCTAGCCGACGTCGTCATGGGCTTCCTCGTGGGGCGCGGCGGGCGACGCGACCGGCCAGAGCAGCGTCACGCAGGTGCCACGCCCGGGCTCGCTCTCGAGCGCGATCTCCGCGCGGTGGTTTCGGACGATCTGGGCCACGACGCTGAGCCCCAGGCCGCTCCCCGCGCCCCTCTTCTTGGTGGTGAAGAAGGGGTCGAAGACCTGGTTCCAGCTCTCCTCGGGGATGCCGCAGCCGTCGTCGTCGACCTCGATGCGCACGCGGCGCTCGCCGGTCGCTGGCAGCGCGGGCTCGAGGCTGGCGCGGACCGTCACCCGGCCGCCCTCCGCGCAGGCGTCGCTGGCGTTGATGACCAGGTTCACCAGCACCTGCTGGAGCTGGTCGGGATCGGCGGCCACGTCGGGGAGCGCGTCGGGCACCTCGTTCGAGGTGGAGAGCCCGCGCCGCTCGGTCTCGAGGCGCAGCAGCTCGAGGACGGTGCGCGCCACCGCCGGCACCGAGACCGAGCGCAGCACGGCGGGCTTGATGCGGGAGAAGTCGAGGAGCTGCCGCAGCGTCCCGGTCACGTGATCGATCTGCTCCATGATCACTCGCACGCCGCGCGCCTGAGGGTGGTCTGCCCCGAGCTTGCCGAGGACGTACTCGGCCCGCCCGCGCACCACGCCGAGCGGGGTGCCGATCTCGTGGGCGATGCCGGCGGCCAGCACGCCGACGGTGGCCAGCTTCTCGGCGCGCAGGAGCTGGCCCTCCAGCGCGCGCACCTCGCTGAGGTCCTCGATGACCAGGAGGAAGCGGGTGTCCGGGAAGCGGGGCTCGAGGGGGACGACGTGGATGTTGTAGCGCTCCTCCTCACCAAAGAGGGCGAGGAACTCGCCGAAGAGGCTCTGCACCTGGCTCGAGCGCCGGGTCCGCTCGATCAGCTCGCGCAGGCGCACAATCGTCGCCGAGGGGGCCTCGGAGAACGCCTCGGAGAGCGGCGCGCCGAGCGCGGTGGGGGACATGCGCTCGCGCAGCACGCGGTTGACGGCCACGGTGACCTCCGCGTCGG
>JAKLHH010001376.1 GCA_022710245.1 Myxococcota bacterium | reverse complement strand
GAGCGCGGTGATCGCCTGCTGCAGCGTGCCCGCGGCGGCGGCCTGGCGCTTGTGGTGCTCGGGGTTCGCCTCGAGGTCGATCCGCCACGCGCCGCCCTCCAGGCGGAGGTGGTGCTGGGTCCGGCGCTGCCCCGCGACCTTGAAGAAGGTCGCCTGCGCGCCCTGCACGCGTACGCCCTGGACCTCGCTCCGCGGGACAGTGGCCACCCCGACGAGCTGCGCGGTCCAGCCGAAGCTCCGCTCGACCGCGGCGAGCTGTGCGCTCGCCTGCTGCAGCCGCAGGATCGCCGGCTGCAGGGCCCGACGACGCTCGGCGCCGAGCGCCCCGAGCGCCGCCACCATCGGGGCCACCTGGCCGTGCGCCTGCTTCACGCGAGAGGCGGCGTCGGCGAAGGTCGCCTCCAGGCTCTTCACGCTGCCGGCGGTGAGGCAGCCCTGGAAGCCCGCGAGGTCCCGCGCCCGCGCGAGCCCTGCGCAGCGAGCGAGGAGCGCCTGCACGATGGCGGCGTCGAGGGGCGGCGCCGCCGGGGCGGTGGGGTGGCTCGAGCAGGCGGGGAGCGACGCCGCGAGGAGCACGAGGCCCGCGGCGAGCCGCCCGCGCACGCGGTGGAGACGACCGAGCATGGCGAGGACCCTAGCCGAAACGGCTCCGGCGGGGAAGCCCGGCGCGCCTGCCGCGCGACGCCTCAGGAGCGCGCGTCAGCCCCGAGCGCCCCTCGCGTCGTCGAGGGCGTCGTCGAGGGCGCCGGGGGTGCCGCGGCGCCTGGCTGCAGGTAGAACTGCACCGCGCGCTCCAGCTCGGCGAGGTCGATCTGGGTGTCCTTGCAGGGGCCGTGGGGGCGCGTGTTGGGGATGCCGAGGACGCAGAGCCGACCGCGCACGTCGCGGATGCCGCTCAGCAGGTCGCGCTCGCAGGCGACCCCGATCACCGCCTCGGGGCGCCGCTCGCGGATTCGCTGGCGCGCCAGCTCGCCGCCCGCCACCACCGCGACGCCGACCCCGTAGCGAGCAGCGAGGCTGTTGGCCTCGCGGATCTGCTCGCGCGTCAGACAGCGCGGGAGCAGGATCAGGATCCGCTCGGGCGTGGTGCGGTGGTCGTTGATCAGCACGAGCGCGTTGTGCACCTGGACGAAGGAGTGGGCGACGCGGTCGCGGCTCACGCCGAGGAGGCCGCCGAGGGTGAAGACGCCGCCCTCGAGCCGCGCGATGAGGCGGCGGATGGCGCCCGACAGCCAGCGCGGCATCGGCAGCCTCGCCAGCAGCGTCACGGCCACCAGCGCGTAGGCGCCGAAGAGGAGCGCCACCGCGAGCCCGACCAGCGCCAGCGCCACCGTGGGCAGCAGGCGATGCCACTCGGAGAGGCGCGGCGCGACCAGGTACCAGGCGAAGAGCCAGGCGCCGCCGAGGACGAAGAGGAGCGCGCCCGTCAGGCTGAAGAAGAGTCGCTTGCCCGCGCTCGACGCGCCGCTCGCGCTCCGCCCATCCCAGTCCCGCCACTCGTCCCCGAGCTTGCGCTCGTCGGGCCGATCGTCGCTCTCGGTTCGCTCCATGTCGCTGTTCATGGTGGCCCTCTTCGCCTCCTGCGCCAGCAAGATCTGAACCAGCTCCGCCCCCGCGGCGCCCCGGCGGCCCCGTGCGGGAAGTCTAGCCGGGTGAGGAGCTTGCCGCCGCCGGCGTCGCGAGGGTCCAGGCCGAGGAGCAGCGGGCCGTGGGCGATATCGCACGCGGTGCAGGAGCGCACACTCCCCCGCACTGCCCCTCGAGCGGGTGGCACGTGGGTTGCTCGAGAGAGCGCGTGCGCGAGGGGGAGAGGACGATGAGCGCAGAGCTCTCGCAGCCCGGAGCAGCGCCAGCGAAGCACGGGCTCGTGCGCGCCGGTGCTCGCTCGGCGCGCCTCTGGCCCGCCGCGCTGCTCCTCGCCGGCCTGGGCCTCCTCTATGTCCTCCTCGCGCCGGCCGTCGTCGACGGCGACGGGATCGGCTACCTGAAGCAGCTCGCCGAGCAGGACCTCGTGCCGGGTCACCTCGCTTTCCTGCCGCTGCTCCGCCTCCTCGCGCGGCACCTGCCGCACGGGACGCTCCTCGAGCTGGTCGCTCCGCTCCGCCTCCTCTCGATCGCCTCGGCGCTCCTCGGGCTGGCGCTCTTCTTCGACGCCGCGCGCCGGCTCTACCCGGAGCCGCGCGCCCTGGCCG
>JAKLHH010001375.1 GCA_022710245.1 Myxococcota bacterium | reverse complement strand
CGCGCAGCGCGAGGTCGTCGCTCTCCTCCGGCTCGGGGGGCGCTCCCAGCCCCTCCCCCTTCGGCACGTGGTCAGCGCCGAGGCTGGTCCGCTCCTGGAAGCTGCCGATCAGCAGGCGCGTCGGGCCTCGCGTCAGGTCCGCCTGGGCGACGCGGTTGCCGGTCGCGCCCTTGACCCAGACCACCTTGTAGCGCCCCGGCGAGAGGATGAGGCGGGTCCACTGAGCCTCCGTCTTGTGCAGCTCCGCGATCAGCGTCTGCCCCCGCGCGTCGAAGACCGCGAAGTGTCCGCCCATCCCGGGCAGCAGCTCGAGGAGGTCCCGCCGACCCTTGAGGACGATCAGCGCGTCGTCCATGCGGCCGCGCGGCGGACGGAACCAGGGGCGCTGCCCGGCGATGCGGCGCGTGTGGAAGGAGACGAAGGCCGCCAGCTCGCCATAGCGGATCACCCCGTCGGAGTTGGCGTCGGCCGCGCCGCTCAGCCCCGAGGTGAGCACGTGCGAGAAGTAGCCGCCGTGGATGTCGCGCGCCTCGCCCGCGGGCTGATCGCTCACCGTCGAGGTGAGCACGCCGATCGGCACCTCGCGCGCGTTGCGATCGAGCTTGCTGATCAGGCCGCTGAAGTCCGGCCCCAGCTCGTCGTCCTCGGGGCTGGGCCCCTTCAGCTGGAAGAGGCTCTGCGACTTGCACGCATCGATGAAGAGGCCGTTGAGGGTGGCCCGCGAGTCCGCCAGCGCGCGCTGCAGATCGCCGCCGGTGAAGGCCGAGTCGGCGAGCTGCGGGCTGCCGTCGCGCTTGAGGAAGAAGTAGCCACGCTCGCCGTGACCGGAGAAGAAGAGGTAGAGGTGGACGGGCCGCTGCGGCTGCTCGGCGCGGACCTTCGCGATGTGCCGCTTGTAGAGCTCGATCACCTCGATCAGCTTCTTCTTGGTCGGGGGCAGGTAGGGCGGCGGCCGCGTGCCGCTGATCTGGATCCGGCGCCAGGTGTCCACGTCGAGCTCGGTGAGGAGCGCGACGTTCTGCTCGCTCGCGAGCTGCACGGCGAGCCGGTAGAAGCGGAGGGCGTCGTCGTCCGCGTAGTGGAGCTGCGGGAGCATCCCGAGGCCGTCGTTGTTCCCCACCACGACGGCGAAGACGAGCGGCTGCCGCTCCGCCGGACCGCCCAGCGCCGGAGCGGCGATCAGCACCAGCCCGAGCGCCAGCCCGGGCCACCCGATCCGTGGTGGTGCGCCGCCGAACATCGGCCCTCTTGCTCTCCTCAGCGCTTCACCTCGAAGCGACGCACGACCGGCATCACGTCCTTGCCCCAGTCGATCTTACCCATAAACGCCGCGCGGGTGCCCTTGATTCGGAGCTGCGCGAGGCGAGCGTGCACCCCCTGCCGCTCCAGCGGGCGACGGGAGAAGAGCGCGTAGATCCAGAGCTGGCCGGGTGCGTGCCGCTTGGAGAGGCGGATCGACCGCTCGACCGGGGTCATCTCCAGCGCGCTCCGCACGGTGAGGCTGCGGCTCGCCTCGGGGCGAGGGTAGTAGTCGATCGGCTGCACCCGCTCGTCGACCCCGAGCAGGTAGAGGTGGCGCACCTGGGGGTCGGCGCTCAGGTAGCGGAACTGGATCAGCTCGTCGAGACGGAGCCCGCCGCCGTCGGGAACCAGCCTCGCCGCGGAGACCCCACCCGCGTCCCGCACCGCGAAGACCTGCAGGTCGACGAGCGGGCCTGCCGCGCCGCCCTTCAGGCTGCTCGCGGGCTCCGCCGCCTCGGGCGGCTGTACCCGCGCCAGCAGGGCGCTCACCACGAGCAGCAGCCCCGCCCCGAGCACCGGGGCCAGCCGCGGCAGGCGCTGCGACCGCACGGCCGCCGCTCCGGCGCCTGGCGCTGGTCCGGACGCCACCGCGGCGAGCGCCGCGGCACGCACCCGCGAGCCCTCGGCGCGGGTCGGGGCGTGCCCGGCCGCCGCCCGCAGCAGCGCCGCGCAGCCGTCGTACTCCGCGCGGCAGCGCGGGCAGTCACGCAGGTGCGCCCGCAGGCGGCGCAGGGCGGCCTCGGGCAGGCCCTCGGCGAAATGGCGTCGGATCAGGCGACGGGCGTGCATCAGTCTTCCCTCACGTCACGCAGCGGCGCGCTCTTCAGCAGCCGGGCCAGCAGCTTCTTCTTCAGGTACTTGGACCGGCGCACCGAGATCCCCATGGCCGCC
>JAKLHH010001374.1 GCA_022710245.1 Myxococcota bacterium | reverse complement strand
GGTGGGGCGGTCGGGCGAAGCTGCCGCGACCAACAACAGGAGCGGCGCCGCCCAGGTGGGGCGGTCGGGCGAAGCTGCCGCGACCAACAACAAAGCGCGAGTGGGTCATCGGCGCACCTCCACGTCCGTTGTGGCCCGGAGCGAATTAACCGACAATCGGCGGGCGGGCGCAAGGGGGGAGGTGTCAGGCAGCGACCGCGCCAGGAGCCCCGCCGCGATGGCGTGCCTCGACGAGAACCAGGTCCTCGATTACCTGCAAGGGTCGATCCCGGACGAGCACCGGCGCGCACTCGAGGAGCACCTCGACACCTGCTCGGGCTGCCGCGCGCTGGTCACTGGCGTCGTGCGCGTGACCGCCGCCGAGCAGCGCGTCCGCCATACGCTCTCGCCCGGAGAGCTCGTCGAGCACTACCAGGTGATGCGCCTGATCGGTCAGGGCGCGACCGGGGAGGTCTACCTCTGCCGTGACACCCGGCTGGGCCGCCGCGCGGCGCTCAAGGTGATCCGGCCGGAGCTGGTGCGCTCGCCGGAGACGCGAGCCCGGCTGCTCCTCGAGGCGCAGGCGACGGCGCGCTTCAACCACCCGCACATCGTGACCCTCTACGGCGTCGGCGAGTGGCGCGGGCTCCTCTACCTGGCGCTCGAGCACCTCGAGGGCGAGACGCTGCGGCAGCGGATGGACGAGGAGCGCCAGGGGGTGCGCGAGGTGGCGCGGATCGGCCTCGCCATCGCCGAGGCCCTGCGCGAGGCGCACCGGCACGGCGTGCTCCACCTGGATCTGAAGCCCGCCAACGTGCTGCTGCCCCGCGACGGCCGGCTGCGGGTGGTGGACTTCGGGCTCTCGCGGGCGCTGCCGGACGCGGCAGGAGCGGGGCCGGAGCGGGAGCGGGCGGGGCGGAGGCCGGGGAGCAGCGAGACGAGCGCGACGCTCTGGGGGCCGGGGGCTGACCTCCTCGGGCGCTCGCAGGCCGGCAGCGAGGGGCAGGGCGGCAAGGCGATCCGCGGCACCCCCGCCTACATGGCGCCCGAGCAGTGGCGCGGCGAGCCCTGCACCGAGGCCGCCGATCTCTGGGCGCTCGGGGTCGTGCTCCACGAGCTGGTGGCACGCCGGCGGCCCTACGCCGAGGGATCGCTCGCGGCCCTCCACGACCAGGTCATCGGCCTCGAGCCAGTCCCCGCGCTGGTCGCGCCGCCGGGGGAGGCGCTCCCCGAGGCGCTGGCCGAGCTGATCGCGCGCTGCCTCGACAAGGACCCCGGCCGCCGCCCGACGGCGGCACAGGCGGCGGGCAGCCTCGAGGCGCTCCTCTCGAGCGGGCGGGCGCGCAGCTCGGAGCAGAGCCCGTTCCGCGGGTTGCTCCCCTTCTCCGAGCGGCACGCCGAGCTCTTCTTCGGGCGCGAGGCCGAGGTCGGCGCCTTCCTCGAGCAGACGCGCGACCAGGGCGTGCTCCCCGTCGCCGGCCCCTCGGGCGCTGGCAAGACGTCCTTCGTGCAGGCGGGCGTGATCCCGCGCCTGCGTGAAGGGGGGAGCTGGCTGGTCCTGCAGCTCAGGCCGGGTGAGGCGCCCTTCCAGGCGCTGGCGGCGCGGCTGCTCCGCGGCGAGACGCTCTCGCGCTCGGAGAGCCGCTCGGGGCTGCGGCGGCTGCCGCGGGACGCCGGCGCCGACGAGGAGCAGCGCCTCGCAGAGGAGCTCGCCGCCTCGCCGGAGCGGCTGAACCTCGCGCTCCGCGAGCGTGCCGCGCTCGAGCAGTGCCGCGTCCTGCTCTTCGTCGACCAGCTCGAGGAGGTCTGTGCGCTCGCCGACCCGCGCCAGCGCGCGGCCTTCGTGGAGGCGGTCTGCGCGGCCGGCGACGACCCCGAGGATCCCGTGCGGGTCATCTTCACGCTGCGCGACGACTTCCTCGGCCGCCTCGCGCTCGGCCCCCGCGCGCGCGAGGCGCTGGGCCGGCTGACCGTCCTCCGCACCCCCGAGCCGGACGCCCTCGAGCAGACGCTGGCGGGCCCGCTGGCCGCCGTCGGCTACCGCTGGGACGACGAGTCGCTGCCGGCGCGGATCGTCGAGGAGGTGCGGGGCGAGCCGGCGGCGCTGGCGCTGCTGCAGTTCGTGCTGCAGCGGGTCTGGGACCGCCG
Source organism: Myxococcota bacterium (assembly GCA_022710245.1). The sequence goes on along the minus strand of JAKLHH010001374.1, from coordinate 72 downwards.
GGACACCCAGCGCCGGCTCCTCCTCGCCTCGGTCTACGAGGCGATCGGCGGCGTCGCAGGCGCGCTGGCACG
>JAKLHH010001373.1 GCA_022710245.1 Myxococcota bacterium | reverse complement strand
TCCCCACTGCTCGACGAGGACGAGGTCGGGCTCGGCCCGCAGCAGCACCGCCTGCAGCGTGTGCGGCTCGAACGCGAACCGCCGCAGCTCCTCGGGCGCCGCCGCCGGCAGCGCCCCTGCGGGGAGGCTATAGCAGACGTCGTGGCCGCGCGCGCGCAGCCCCTCGCCGAGCCCCCAGGCGCGCAGCCCGCCCCCCGAGCAGGGCTGCCCCGGGAGCGGGATCAGGTCACGCGAGAGCACCAGGATCCGTCGTCGCACCAAGCTAGTCGCTCCTGCTCCTCGCGGCGGCTCCCCGCCACCGCCGTCCCCCTTCAACAGCGCCTGTGCGGGCGCCGCCCCGGGGCTCACCTGCGGAGCGCCGCTCCAGCGGCTCACTCGAGGTAGCCCAGGTTCTTCAGCCGCCGGCGCACCAGCAGCTCCTCGTCGGGCGCGAGCCCGGTCCCCCCCGTCGCGGGCTCCACCAGGCGGCGCGCGAGGAGCGCCAGGTGCTCGCGGCGCTCCAGCGCCTCATCCAGCACGCGCCCGTCCAGCCCCTCCGGCGGCGACCGCCCGAGGAGCGCGAGCACCGTCGGCAGCACGTCGACGATCGCCGCGCTCCGCAGCCGGTGCGCCTGCCGGATGCCTGGCCCCCAGAGGACGATCATCCCGTCGGGGCGGTGGTTCCCGGTGTGCTGCACCGCTGGCCGCTCCACCACCCGCGTCTGGGCGAGCTCCCGGCCGCCCCGGGTCATGTACGCGTAGCTGCGCATGACCACGATCAGGTCCGGAGCGTCGTCGAGGCAGGGCCCGCTGTAGAGCTCCTCTCGTCGGTAGATGCGGTCGACGATGCTAGCCCCATCGTCGGGGTCGGTCAACGCGGCGAGCGCCTCGGCGACCCGCGCGCGCGTCCGCTCGTAGTCCTCGGGCGCCACGCAGCCCTCGGGCTCGCGGCCGCGCAGGTTCAGGTAGACGTTGCCGAAGAGGCCGTGGCTATAAGCGACGCTGCGCGACCAGTCGACGTACTCCCAGCGCCGGAGCTCCGGCGGCACCTGCCCGCGGCGGAGCGCCTCGTCGGCCCTGCGGCGGAGCGGCGGCAGCGCGCGGCGGGCGAGCTCGCCGAGGAGCGCGGCGCCAGCCTCGGCCAGCGTGCGCCCGGCCGCGCCCGGCGCGACGCCGACCACCGGCAGCCGCGGCCTCACCCACTCCGGCGAGAAGGAGAGGAGCCCCGCCTCGAGGAGCGCCTGGTTCAGGCTGACGTCCCGCTCGAGGGAGCCGAAGCCATGGTCGGAGCAGACCACCACCCGCGTCCCCTCGTCGGCGGCGGCGAGGAGCTCGCCGAGCGCCGCGTCGACTGCCTGGTAGGCGCGCAGCACCTCGCGGCTATAGCGCCAGCCGAGGCGGCCGTCGCGGTTGTGCCGCCACGGGTGCGCGAGCTGCCCCCAGAGCGCGTGGCAGACGCGGTCCACCGCGACCATCACCAGCATGAAGACGTCGGTCGGGCGCGTGCGGAAGAGGTGCACCGCGAGGCGGGCGCGCTCCTCGGTCATCTCGTGCAGGTCGCGGAGGAAGCTCTCCGTGTCCGCGTACCAGGGGGACATCACGTCCAGCCGGTAGCGAGGCGCCACCCGGCGCACCTCCGCGAGGAGCTCCGGCGGGTGCACCGCCTGCTCGAGGCTGGGCGCGTGCATGCCGGAGATCAGGTAGCCCTGCACCGGCTCGAGCGGGAAGGTGAGCGGGACGTTGATCACGCCGCAGCTGAGGCCGTGCGCCGCGAGGTGGTCCCAGAGCGCCGGCGCGCGGCGCGCGCGCCCGTCGGTGAGCATCAGGCGGTAGCTCCCCGGCCGGCGCCGGCCGAAGTCGAAGACGCCGTGCTTGCCCGGGTTGACCCCGGTGAGGAGCGAGCTCCAGGCCTGCGGGGTGAGCGGGTGGATGGTCGAGCGCAGGCGGCCGTGGCTCCCCTCGCGCAGCAGGCGCCCGAGGGTGGGGAGCTCCCCCGAGCGCGCCCACGGCTCCACCAGCTCGAGGTCGCCGCCGTCGATGCCGAAGAGGATGACCCGCGGCCGGCCCGCCATCAGCGCGCTCCCCCGGCCGCCGACGCGCCCTGGCTCGCCGGCGGGGTCACGCCCTCCCCGGCCGCCGACGCGCCCTGGCTCGCCGGCGGGGTCACGCCCTCCCCGGCCGCCGACGCGCCCTGGCTCGCCGGCGGGGTCACGCCCTCCCC
>JAKLHH010001372.1 GCA_022710245.1 Myxococcota bacterium | reverse complement strand
TGCGGGAGACCGCCGACCTGGCGCCGCCGGCCGCGCCGCCGGCCGCCCCGCCCGTGGCTCCGGTGACCTCCGCCGCCTCGGCGCCGCTGACGCCCGCGAGCACCACCCCTGCCGCCGCGCCAGCCTCGACGACCTCGACGAGCACCCCCCCGGCGCCTGGGAGGGACGATGCCCGCTAGGCGCAAGGAGCGGAGCCTGCTCGCGGTGCTGACGCTGGTCGTCTGCTCGCCGATCGCCGCCTACCTGATCTGGGACCTCAGCCAGGCGGGGCAGTTCAGCTTCAAGCGCCCCTGGGCGCTCCTCCTCCTGCTCGCCGCGCCGCTCGCGTTCTGGGCCTCGCTGATCCTGCGGCGCCGCCGGGCGGCCGCCATGGGGTACTCGGCGGTGGGGCTGATGGCGCGGCTCCGGCGCGGGGTGGTCGCCCAGCTCGGTCCGCTCCCGGCGGTGCTGCGGGTCGCCGCGCTGGCCCTCGTCGCGCTGGCCCTGGCGCGGCCGCAGACCCGCGACCGCGGCTCGCGCATCGAGGTCGAGGGGATCGACATCATGCTGGTGATGGACCTCTCCAACAGCATGGAGGCGACCGACCTCGTCCCCAACCGGCTGGAGGCCTCGAAGGCCGTCGTCGACAGCTTCATCTCGCGCCGCAAGAGCGATCGCATCGGCGTCGTGGTCTTCGGCCGCGAGGCCTACACCTTCTGCCCGCTGACGCTCGACTACTCCGTGCTCCGCACCATGCTCTCCGACATCCGCCTCGGCGTCGTCGACGGCACCGCCACCGCCATCGGCAACGCGCTCGGGGTGGGGCTGAAGCGGCTGCAGCCCTCGGACGCCAAGAGCCGCGTCGTCATCCTGCTCACCGACGGTGACAACAACGCCGGCAAGGTGACGCCGGTGCAGATGGCGCGCTACGCGCAGGCGATGGGGGTCAAGGTCTTCACCATCCTGATGGGACCGCTCGAGGGCGTGGTGGAGGCGCGCGACGAGCTGGGCCGGCCGCTGCCGCTGCGCCGGCAGTACCCGGTCAACCCGAAGCTGCTCGAGGAGATCGCGGGCAAGACGGGCGGCCGCGCCTACCGCGCCACCGACCGCGTGGGGCTGGAGAAGAACTTCGAGAGCATCCTCGCCGAGCTCGACAAGAGCACCCGGCGCGACGTGGCCGCGGTCTGGACCGACGCGTACCGGCCGTTCGTCGCGCTGGCGCTCATGCTGATCCTCCTCGAGGCGCTGCTCCGGCTGACCCGCTTCCGGCAGTTCCCGTGACCGAGGGCTGAGTGATGCGCTTCGCCAACCCACAGCTCCTCTGGCTCCTCCTCGCGCTCCCGGCGCTGATCGTCGGGCTGGCGCTGCGGCGCGAGTGGCGGCGGCGCACGGCGGCGCGGCTCGGGCACCTGCCGCGGATCCGCGCGCTGGCCGCCAGCGTCAGCCCGGGGCTCCGCCTCGCGCGCTCGATCCTCCTCGTGGGCGGGGTGGGGCTGGTGATGGTCTCGCTGGCGCGGCCGCAGGCGGGCGAGCGCTCGACGCTGGCGCCGGCCATGGGGATCGACGTGGCGGTGGCGCTCGACTTCTCCAAGAGCATGCTCGCGCGCGACGCCTACCCGAGCCGGATCGAGCGCGCCAAGGCCGAGCTCGGCCGCCTCCTCGACGGGCTCAAGGGCGATCGGGTGGCGCTGGTCGCCTTCGCCGGCGAGACGATGAGCTACCCGCTCACCACCGACTACGCGGCCGCGAAGCTCTTCTGGCGCGACCTCGGCCCGCTCGACATGCCGGTCGGGGGCACCGCGATCGGCAAGGCGATCACGGCCGCCACCCGGCTCCTCGTGGCCGTGCGGGGCAAAGGGCCGCCGCGCTCGCAGGTGATCCTGCTCCTCACCGACGGCGAGGACCACGAGAGCGAGCCGCTCGAGGCGGCGAAGGAGGCGGCCAAGCACGGGATCCGCATCTTCGCCGTGGGCATCGGGTCGCGCTCCGGCGAGCCCATCCCGGAGCTCCGCGAGGACGGCAGCGTCGGCGGCTACATGCAGCAGCCCGGCGGCGGCTACGTGACCACGCGCCTCGACGAGAAGATGCTCCGCAGCATCGCCGACGCGACGAAGGGCAACCTGATCCTGATGGAGCCGCGCCGCTTCGGCGTGGAGCCGATCCTGGCCCAGCTCGCCGGCTTCAAGCGCACCGAGAGCAAGGCGCGCGTGATCAAGCACTACGACGA
>JAKLHH010001371.1 GCA_022710245.1 Myxococcota bacterium | reverse complement strand
GCCAGGGCCGGCCGCCTCCCGCCGGGGCGCTGGCTCGAGGTGGGAGTGCAGATCGCCGACGCCCTCGACGAGTGTCACCGCAAGGGGATCGTCCACCGCGACCTCAAGCCAGAGAACGTCCTGCTCCTCACCGGCGCGCAGAGCGACTTCGTCAAGGTGATCGACTTCGGCATCGCCTGCGAGCTGGACGCGGAGGTCTCGAGGACGCTGGTCGGCACCCCGCGGTACATGGCCCCCGAGCAGATCCAGCAGCGTGAGCTCGACGGCGGGGTCGACATCTTCGCGCTCGGCGTGATGCTCTTCGAGGGGTTGACCGGCGAGGCGCCGATCACCGCCACCTCACCCTTCGAGCAGATGCGGCGCAACCTCGAAGCGCCTCCGACCCGGCTGCGCGATCGCTGCCCCGAGCTGCCGGCGGCGCTCGACGGGCTGCTCGACCGGATGCTGGCGAAGGACCGCGCCTCGCGACCGCCCACGATGGCCGACGTGGCGCGACGCCTGGAGGCGATCGCCGAGGCGGCGGGCTGGCGGGGCCGCGAGACGACGCGGGCGACCCGAGACCTCGGCGACCAGCGCGCCGCGACCGTGCTCCCCGCTGACCCGGCGATCGCCCCCGCGCGGTCTCGTTCCTGGTACCCGCGCGTCGGGCTGCGCGCGATCCTCCTCGGGCTCTCGCTGCTCGCGCTGGCCGCTGGCGGCGCGACCTGGCTGCACCGCCGCGGAGGACAGGTCAGGAGCTCGCCTCCGCCACCGCCGGCGACCGGCCTTCGTGCGACCTCCACGGCCGCGCCGCTGCCGCTGGCCCCCGCGGGCGCCAGCCCCGCGTCGTCGCCCGCTCCGACAACGCGAGCGAGCGGGGTGCAGGACCAGCCGGCGGCTGACGCCATCGACGCGCCCGGCCCGGCGCGCGAGGGTCGCGCTCCAGCGCGCAGGCGGCCTGCCGACCGGCGGCCCCGCCCCGAGGAGTTTCCCCCCGAGCGAGGTGGGCTCTGATGCGTGCAGTCGGACCCTGCGCCCTGGCCCTCGTGCTCGCCGCGGCAGCCATCATCGCGCCGCTCGACCGGTCGCACGCGGCGCCGGCCGCCAGCGCGAAGGCACGCCTCGCCGCGATCCGGCTCTCCCGCCAGGCGCTGCGCCTCTTCGAGGCCGGAGAGCTCCGCGAGGCGATCCGGCTCTTCGAGCAGGCGCAGGCCGTCTTCGGTCATCGGAGCAACCTCTACTTCATCGGCGAGGCCTACCGGCGACTCGGTGAGCGGCGCCGGTCGCACACGGCCTACGCGCGGTACGCGGCCTTGCTCGACCCCGCGGCGCGCGCCGCCTTCGCCTCCAAGCTCGACCGCCTCCGGCTCGAGGCGCCCTGCAACCTCTCGCTCGCCAGCACCCCGGCTGGGGCGACGGTCTTCGTCGACGGCGCGCAGCGCGGGGTGACGCCGCTGGTCCTCTCCGTCGCGGGAGGCACCCGCGCCCTGCGCTTCGAGCTCTCCGGTCACCGTCCGGTGGAGCGCTCGCTCGAGGCCGAGTTCGGAGAGCCGGCCGCCCTCGCCGTCACCCTGTCGCCCGTCGCGCCGCGGCTGGTGGCCTCGCGGCCAGCGTCGCGCGCGGCCCCGGCGCTGGCGCCCCCGCCCCGCCAGCTCCTGGCGAGGCGTGCGCCCGCCCCGCGCTCCCCCGAGCCGACGACGCTCGTCGCGCGGTCCAGGCCGATCGCTGTCGCGCCCGCCGCGCACGGGCTCTTCGTGCAGGCTGCCGTCGGGCTCACACACACCGACTACGGCAGCGAGAGCCTGAGCGCGGGCGCCGCAGTCCTGGCAGGGCTGGAGGGCGGCTACGTCCTGCGCGGACAACGGCTCGCGCTCACCCTCTCGACGGGTCTCAGCTACACGCCCGTGGCCGAGGACAGCCAGCGCGCCGGCTTCTTGCTCCCCGTGGTCGGCGTCGGCGGGCGGATCTACTTGCTGGGACCAGGCAGCGCCGCGCTGCCGCGGCTCTGGCTGGAGCTCCGCCTGGCAGCCGGGGCAGCAGTGCTCGTGGGCGCCGGCAGCTCGAGCTTCTTCTTCGCGAACGCGACCCGCGTCTCCGGAGCCTTCGCGTCACCGCTCCTGCGTCCCTCGCTGACGCTGGGCTTACCCCCCTGGCGCGGGCTCACGCTGGCGCTCGTCCTCGCCAGCCTCGACTACAGCCCACCCCATCCCGAGTTCGCTCCCGAGATCCG
>JAKLHH010001370.1 GCA_022710245.1 Myxococcota bacterium | reverse complement strand
GAGCATGGCGCTGGTGCCCGGGAGCAACCCTCCCTGCCGCTGCGACCCGGTCTGCGCGCTGAAGGGCGACTGCTGCGCCGATCACGCGAAGGTCTGCTCCGGCAAGCCGACCATGAAGTCGACGCCAGGGAGCTGCCAGGGGCACTGCGGCGATCCGAGCGCTGTACCCGGGAGCAAGCCCGGCTGCACCTGCAACTCGAGCTGCGAGGCGCGCGGCGATTGCTGTGCTGACTTCGCCTCGGCGTGCCTCCCTGACCCGCAGCCCGCCGCACCGCAGGCCTCGACATCCGGGAGCTGCGCGGGCCGCTGCGGCCTGCCCTCGCCCGCGCCGGGGAGCCAGCCTGCCTGCTACTGCGACGCGGTCTGCTGGTCCAAGGGAGACTGCTGCGGCGACGTGGCCAGCGTCTGCCCCTGACCTTGGCGTGCAGGTCCGGCCCCCGCGGTCCTTGCCGGCCGTGCGACTCTGGCAATCCGTCGCCAGCCGGGACCCGGAACCCCGCCGCGACGGGCCACACTCCTGCGAGCGGACGGGAGATTTTGCCCGACCCCAGCCTGGCACTGGCCTGGCCCGCCGCGTGCAACGTCCCCGCCCATTCACACCTGATGGAAGGAGGACGCCAGTGACGAAGCGTGACTGGATGAGCGGGCTCGAGTCCGTGGCGATCAGCGTGGCTGCGGTCGCGCTCCTCCCCCTCGCGTTGCTGCTCGACCCGGACTCGATGACGGGGGAGGGGCAAGTCGCCCTTCGTCGTCGTGAAGCGTCCGCAGGACGCGAGCAGGGCGAATTCCCGCGGTGTCATCCCGCAGCGGCCGGAGGCGAGGCGCGGCCTGTGCGCGCGCCCGAGCCCCCTCGGCCCATAGCCGCCCGATCGTGGGCGGCCAGGCTGCGTCGCGCGGCGTGAGCAGGGCCCTCGAGCTAGACTGTTACAGGAGGCAGCGTCACGGACCCTCGCAGGTGCCGACCTGGCGTGTCGATGATGTGGGGAGGTGGGCCAATGGAGACGAGATCCCGGACGAACCCTCGAAGCAACGGCAGGGGGCGCAACCGCCCGCTGGTGAACGCGCTGCTCGCGGCCACCGTGCTCCCCCTCGCGGCGGTGCAGCTCGTCCGGCTGTCGCTGGACGAGCTGCGTCGCTGATCTCGATCGACCTTGAAGCGGAGCGGCAGCCTCTCCACACGACACAGCCTCTCCACACGACTGGCCAGACCCCCGCCTCGCCAGGTAGACTGGAGCGACGATGCGCTCCGGTCACCCGCGCGGCCTGCTGGTCCTGCTCGCGATCCTCTCCGGCTGTGCCGGTGATGACACCACGGTGCCGCCGAAGCTGGTCCCCACCCTGCTCATCGTCAACAAGAGCCAGTTCCAGCTCCAGCAAGTGATGCTTCACACGCGGGTCGACAACTACCTCGGCAAGCCGAACCTCCTCGCGGCGCCGCTCGCTCTCGAGGGCGAGCTGCTCGCGCCGAACGTCACCCCGGGGACCTGGTTCGTCACGGTGGTGCGCGAGAAGGTGGCGCACGGCGCCTTGATCGCCATCACCACCGGGAGCGGCCTCGCGCTCGAGCTGGACGGCACCTACCGCCTCTGGGTCTTCGACGAGTCCTTCCGGCTCTGGCCGCCGACGAGCACGCCCGACGGACGGCGGGATCTGGGCCCCGGTCGCAAGGACGCGCCCGACGATCAGGGCGGGTCCAAGGGCTGGCTGGACAGCGCTCCGCCGGATCACCCGCGCGACCACCCGCGCCCCGTCGAGGCGGGCGGCGATCAGGGCGGGTCCAAGGGCTGGCTGGACAGCGCCCCGCCGGATCAGCCGCACGACCAGCCGCGCCCCGTCGAGGCGGGCGGCGGCTAGCCGGACCTCATCCTCGCGACGCGCGAGGCCCATCCTGGTGCCACGGAGGAGATCATGCCGGTCCGACGCGTGTTGGTGGTGATCGGCTGCGGCGCCCTCGCCTGTGGTTGCAGCCTGATCGTGAAGAACAAGCTCGACGAGCCGCAGGGCAAGCACGACGCCGCGAGCAAGGACGCAGCGGTCGAGGGCGGCGCCTGCAGCGAGGCGAACTGCCCGACGGTGGACGGCGAGTGCTTCACCCAGGCCTGTGTCGCCGGCAAGCGGGCATTCACCCTTCGTCGCAAGGCGTCCGCGGAACGCGAGCAGGGCGAGATGGGGGACGCGACCTGCGTGAGCTGACGGGTGGCTCCTCGCTC
>JAKLHH010000137.1 GCA_022710245.1 Myxococcota bacterium | reverse complement strand
GCGGCGGTGTTGTTGCTCTCCTGGCACTCGGTGACCGCGCTCGCGGCGGCGCCGTTGCCCCCGTCGACGGTGACGAAGAAGCTGAAGGGCGGCTGCTTGCCGCCGACCGGGAAGGTGAGCTCGACGATCTCGCTCTGGCCGGGCAGCAGCGCGCCCTGGGTCTTGCCGGTGCCGAGCGCCGTGCCCGTCGCGTCAGTGCCGAGGTAGAAGGCCACCGCCACCCCCGCGGCGACGCCGAGGGAGCCGCCGTTCTTCACGCGAGCGCGCAGGACGAGCGCGGTGGGGCAGGCGCGGGTGGAGAGCTCGAGGTCGACCTGGAGGTCCGGCGCGTTGAAGACGCCCGCGCCCTGCGACGAGACGCGGTACGTGTTCGTCCCCTTCGGGCCCCAGCTCGCGGGCTCGGGCTTGGGCAGCGCGCCGTCGCTCCCGACGTTGGTGAGGCCGCCAGGCTGGCCCCTCCGTCCTGTCGTTTTCGCTTGCCTTGATCCATTCAGTAGAATATATTGGCGATATCTCGTTCAGTGTAATAGGTTGCGCCAGCTGTGCCCGCTGGCTGGGTCTGGTCGCGCAGGCCCGCCCGCGGCGGCATCGACCACGTGCGGGGGAAGGGACCGGGACCGTGGAGAGCACAGCCGCCGACATCCTGCTGGGCGAGCGAGACCTGCTCGAGCTCGAGCGGTCTCATCCTGACGGGCTGACGGCGGCGCAGATCATCAGGATCTTTCAGGCGCGCGGCGCCCGGCTCTCCGAGGCGACCTTCCGCAAGTACATCCAGCTAGGGCTGCTGCCTCGCAGCAGGCGGGTGGGCGTGAAGGGCAAGCACCGCGGGTCCCACGGCCTCTATCCCAGCGGGACGGTGCGCCGGGTCAACCTGATCAAGCGGCTGCTGTCTCAGAGCTTCACCATCGCGGAGATCCAGCAGAGCTTCACCAGCTTCAAGACCCAGGTCGAGGAGATCGAAGCGGCGCTCGAGGCCCTCTGCCAGGGCTTCGAGCGCGAGATCACCGCGCCCCGTTTCGACCACGCCCGCCGCCGGAGTCTGGCCCGGGACGTGGGCCTGGCGAAGCGCGCCGTGGGGGATCTGGTCCGCCGCCTGGTGCTGATCGAGTCGCAGATCACCTGGCCGGAGAGGCCCCGCTCTCCGGCGGCCGGCGGTGCGATCGAGAGCTGAGCTGAACAATCTTGAGCTGAGCTGATCAACAGACGGCTGACGCCCAGTAGAGGAGGACGCGAATGGCTTGGAAGCTCCAGTGCACCATCCCATTTGAAGCGATCGAGCTGGACCGGCCGCGGGAGCAGCCCGCGACCACTGCCGCCCCGGTCAGCGCGGGGGCCGGGGAGTCAGCCGCGGGGAGCCCCCGGCGCAGCCGGCTGCGTCGAGACCGGCCACGGAGCCGCAGCATCGCGATGAAGCGCCTCTCCCGCGAGGAGATGCGCGAGGGGGCGCTGCTGCTCCCGTTCATGGACCACCGCCGGCCGGCCACGCGCGCCGCGTGCGCCTGCGGCCAGCGTCCGTGCCCCTTCGTCAGCTGCAAGTACCACCTCTACCTGGACGTCAACCAGCACACCGGCACCATCAAGCTGAACTTCCCGGACCTGGAGGTGTGGGAGATGGCGGAGACCTGCGCCCTCGACGTGGCGGATCGTGGAGGGACCACGCTCGAGGAGGTCGGGGCGATCATGAACCTGACGCGCGAGCGCATCCGTCAGGTCGAGGTGCGGGGCCTGCTCAGCCTGCGGTCCAGCGCCGCCGACGAGATCGGGCCGGGCTGAAGGCCTCTTGGGGACCTCGACGGCGCGGTGGCGTCTCCGGCGCAGTGCGGAAACGAGAGACAGTCAACGTGCCAGCGCCAATGATCGCGGCGGCGCCGCGACCGCGCGCGCCTGTGGTACGCTCAACTCTCGTACGCGGCCAACCTCGAGGGGTACACGACGAGCGCCGTCGCCGTATCGATGAGCGACGTATCGATGACGATGGGCGGCGTATCGATGAGCGACGTCCAGGCCGAGCGCGAAGGAGCCGCGCCTCTCAGTCGAGGCTCCAGCACCTCGCGCCGCTGAGCCCCGCGGTGTTGTTGCTCTCCTGGCACTCGCTGACCGCGCTGCCGGCGGCGCCGTTGCCGCCGTCAACGGTGACGAAGAAGCTGAAGGGCGGCTGCTTGCTGCCGATCGTGAAGGTGAGCTCGACGATCTCGCTCTGGCCCGGCAGGAGCGAGCCCTGCGTCTTGCCGCTGCCGAGGGCCGTGCCCTTGGCGTCGGTGCCGAGGTAGAAGGCCACCGCCACCCCCGCGGCGACGCCGAGGGAGCCGCCGTTCTTCACGCGGGCGCGCAGGACGACCGCGGTCGGGCAGGCGCGCGTGGAGAGCTCGAGGTCGACCTGAAGGTCGGGCGCGTTGAAGACGCCCGCGCCCTGCGACGAGACGCGGTACGTGTTCGTCCCCTTGGGCCCCCAGCTCGCGGGCTCCGGCTTGGGCAGCGCGCCGTCGCTGCCGACGTTGGTGAGGTGGTAGGCGTGCTGGTTCCAGATCCAGCGCGTGCGCACCCAGCGATCGTGGCTGTCGCCATAGACGAAGACGCCGTGGCGTGGCTGGTAGGTGCCGGTCGCCGCGCAGGTCACCCCGCCGCTGGCGTGGTTGGCGTCGTTCGCCACCACCACGTACTCGGTGTTGTTGTCGCCGTCCACGTCGACGAGCACCGGGTACTCGTGGATGGTCCCCGACGAGTTGGGCACCGAGAAGAGCTCGCTCCCGTCGGTGCCGCGGTAGACGCGGGAGTAGCACTCGTCGTTGTAGACCACCTCGGCCGCGCCGTCGCCCTCGAAGTCGAAGACCGAGGAGCCGGTGACGTTCGAGGAGAGGTCCTGCGTGGTCTTGCTCCATTTGACGCTGAGCTTCTTCAGCTTGGGGTCGTACTCGAAGACCGAGTAGGCGTTGCCGTTGGCCGAGGCGATCTCCATGGCGCCGTCCTTGTCGAAGTCGGCGATGGTGGGCGGGCCGCCGTTGCCCTGGCCGGGCATCGCCAGGCTGGTGAGGAGCGCGCCGGTCGTGGCGCTGAGCACGCGCACCTGACCCTGGCCGATGACGACCAGCTCCGGCTTGCCGTCACCGTCGAGGTCCGCGACGGCGGGGTAGCCGTCCGCGACGGTCGCCGAGACATCCCAGAGGAGCGTCCCGTCGCGGCGCAGGGCGCGGTTGCCGCAGATCACGTGGAGGTCCGTCGTCTTCGCGTCGCCGTCGACGTCGGCGACGATGCTCACCGCGCCGTAGCCAGCCTGGTTGGCGCCGCAGCGCTCGCGGCCGAGGCTGGTGTCGCTGACCAGCTTGCCCGTGTGGTCGAGCACCACCCCGCCGACGATCACCTCGCCCTTGCCGTCGCCGTCGAGGTCGGCGAGCGACACCGCGGTGGAGGCGAAGCTGCCCGTATAGGGGGTCTTGCCGTCGGCGCGCATGGAGCGCCAGAGGAAGGCGCCCTTCGCGTCGAAGGCGATCACCCCGCCGGCGCGGGCGGCCGCGACGATCTCGATCTTGCCGTCGCCATCGAGGTCGGCCGCGGCCAGCGTGGAGCGCGGCCCCACCGTGTAGTCAGGGTCGGAGCCGGCGCCGTCCTTGTAGACGTCGGCGGTGGCCGGCCACTTCTCCTTGCCGGTCTTGCCGTCGAGAGCGCGCAGGTAGGCGATGCCGTCCGTGGCGAAGCCGGTGCTGGTCACGATGATCACCTCGGGGACGCCGTCCTTGTCGAGGTCGATCACGACCGGCATGTTGATCACCTGCAGGAAGGTGGGCTTGATGGTGGAGCTGGTCCACGACCACTCCACCGTCGGCGCGAGGCTCGGCGTCTGCGGGCGCACCTCGCAGGTGGCGCCGCCCGGCGGCTGCGGCAGGCAGCGACCCACCGTGGGCTCGCAGAACTGGTCCTCGCCGCAGTCGAAGGAGTCCTTGCAGGCGGTGCCCGTCGCGTAGCAGGTCGACGCGAAGCAGACCTCCCCGCTCGCGCAGCAGCCGTCGGGCCCGCCGGCGCAGCGCACGCCTGAGGCGCAGGCCTTGAGGCAGCTCCCCTGCACGCACTCCTGCCCGACGGCGCAGCAGGTCCCCTTCTCCCCGCAGAGGACCTGCGAGGGGCAGGTGGCCACGTCGGCGCGCAGGGTGTCTGCGCCGCCGGCCTCCGCGGCCGGCCCGCCGCCGTCGGTGGAGCCGCCGGTCGAGCCGGAGCACGCGGCGAGGGCGAGGGCGACGAGCAGTGGGGCGTGGGATCGCGTCGACGCGCGGGTCGGGGAACGACGGGTCGAGGTCGGCATGAGGGCGAGCGTAGCGCCGAGGCGCGGGTGCGGTCCATCGGGGGTTCACCCTGTGCCCCCGGGAACCGGGTCTCGCACGGGGTCTGCGTGGCCTGCAGTCGCCAGTTGAACTGCCGGCAGCGCGACATTACGCTCAGGGCGCCAGGGGGAGCCATGAGAGCAACGAATCACGATGGTGGCGGAGGGGCGCGAGTGCGCCGGCGCGTCCTGCGGCTCACGCTGTGCGCGCTCCTCTGCGGGGAGCGACCGGCGCCGGTCCAGGTTGACCTCGGCGACGATCCGATCCAGCGGAGTGCTCGTTCGAGGCGCACTTCGAGGGGACGACGTATTATCGCGCGTTCAACACGTACAGCCACTGGAACCAGGGCCAGCTCGACTGGACGAGCTGGTTGATCATGATCGCGGAGCAGCCCTCTGTCGAACCGGCCTCGTGAACGGAGGTGGAGCAGATGGAGCACAACCAGCGGTCGCAGTGGCCCGAGGTCGCGGCGCGCGACGTCGGCACGGGAGTCGCGTACAGGAATGACGAGGGGCTCCTCTGCTGCATGAAGACCGACGGAACCCGCCTGTCGACCCACGGGCCCCTCGGGGGCCTCAACACCCCGATCGCGGTCTCGAGGTCCAGAGGAGTCCTGTACACGTCGAAGTCACTGGACCTCGAGGCTGGTAGCTCCATCGTCGCCATAGACATGGGCACCGGGGCCGAGGAGACCCTCGTGCGGAGTTGCCCCGGGCTGCAACATGTCTGGCTTCTCGCGCTGTCACCGGCCGAGGACCGACTGCTATCAGTGGCCATCCAGGACAGCGACGCCGGTCATGTGGCCGGGCATCATCTCAGCACGATCATTACCGACACGGGGGAGTGCACCACGGCGCTGCTGCCGGAGCAGGCGTTCTTGCCCCTGGCCATCGCGTTCGACGAGCGCCTGGTGATGTTTGGGCGCGGCGAGGAGGTCGTCCTCGTGGATTTCTCCGGGGACATCAAAGCCGCAGCAGCCGCGCCCGATGGCGCGGACGTGCTCTGCGGGGACTATGATCCCGGCCAGCGGCGCTTCCTCTTCTCCTCGGAGTCGACCTACAGCCTCGGTCCGGGGGGCGACGTGGTGTGTGTCGCACCCCAGGTTCCGTGTGCGCGACGGGTTCCGTCCAGCCCCCATCTGGCGTTCTGCCGGCAGGAGAACGACCTCTGGCTCCATGACCTCGTGACGCATGAGGAACAGCTGATCGTGAGTGCCTCGAGCCTCGGTCCCTCTCGTGGATGGGGACGTGGCTATCGTCGACCGCCCGAGGTCTCGCCAGCTGGGCAGTGGATGGTCGGCTGCCTGTCGTGGACGCGCGCGTCGACCGCCGGAGAGCGCGCGGATGCAGAAGCGTTCATCGCTGACATGGAGGCCCGCAACGAGACAAGCTACTTTGCGGATCCCGACCACACCTACGAGCACTGCTTCTGCGTTGTCGATCTCGAGCATCGCGAGCGGTGGTCGGTCCCCGGCTACGCTCACAGCCTTGCGTGGCTGTGAGGGCTGTATCCCGTGCTGGCGGAGGGGCGCTCGCCCGACGCCTGCGCGCCCGCGGTGAGGCGTGGCACTGTCGCAGGCTTCACGACGTCGCGGTCGTCGAGCACGAGCTCGACACGCGAGATACCCTGTCCCCAGCTCTGCTGAGGCGATTCGTGCGGGGCTGTCACGGCGCGCGTTACGCGGGGCCGGCTCGCACCCCGCGGGCGCGTGCTGCGCCAGGCCGCCGGTTCAGCGCCAGCGTCGGCCCGCGACGTGAGGGCCGTGGGCTCGGTGGCGCTTGCGGCTCTCGACCGCCTCGCGGGTGGGCCCTGGGATCTCATTCCAGTCGAGGAGCCCTCCGGCCTTCTGCCAGCCGACGCTGAGGAGCCAGGTCCTTGGCGAGGCCACGGGCGGCTGCTCGTCCGGCGGCGGCGGCACCCAGCCCTGCCGCCAGTCGTCGAACCACCGTTCCGAGGAGAGCGGGTCGGCCCAGTCGCGGTTCACCACCTCGTGGCGCTGCGAGCGGTGCTTGCGCGTGTTGTTGATCACGTAGCGAAGCGAGTGTCTGGTCTCGGTGGGGGTCTTGAGCGCGCGGGAGTTGTACCTCTCCTTGATCACACGCCCCTTCCGCCCCAGCGCCTTGTTGATCGCGCGGGCGATGCGGATGCCGAGGCTGCGCAGCCCCTTCGAGAGCGCCTGCTTGCTCTCCGCCTCGGTGAGCAGGTGGAGGTGTCGGCCCTGGATGCAGAAGTGGACGACGCGGAACCCCTCTCGCTCCTTGCCCGCCGCGATGGCGGCCAGGATCGCCCGCGCCGTCGCCGGCCCGCGCACGTTCGGCAGGTCGTCCTCGAGCTTCCAGGTGACGTGGAGCGGATACCGGGCCACCACGGGGGCCCGCCGCGTGTGCGGCGCACCGCTGGACTTGCTCTTCGGGCGCCCCGCACCCTTCCGGCGCCCACCCCAGGTGCGGACCGGCAGCTCGAGCTGCTCCTGCTTCCGGGCATGTCTTGGTCGTCGCCTCGTAATCACAGACTTGATTATGGCGTATCTAAGCGGCGGCGTCAAGCCCGAAGTGAAGCGCGACCTCCTGCAAGAGGGGGCCAGATCGGGCACTGCCAGGGCGGAGTCATCTCGCCGTTGCTCGCGAGCAGCTACCTGCACTTGCTCGCCGTGTGATCGGAGCAGATGGTCAAGCCTCGCCTCGCCACGCCACCGCCGACGCACACCGATAGCTGTGCTACGCTCCCTCGATGCGAGGCAAGCCCACCGAACCGACGACGCGCCTCTGGGGCCTCGTCGCCGCCCGGGCGCGGGTCGCCGTGGTCTTCCGGCGGGGGCCGTCGAAGCAGGTGCGGCTCGCCCTCTGGGACCTCGCCACCGACCAGCTCACGTACGGGCAGTGGCTCTCGGGGCGCATCTACAACGAGCGCTGCGGCCTCTCTCCGGGCGGCAAGCTCCTCGTCTACTTCGCCGGCAAGTTCAAGACCCGCATCCCGACCTTCACCGCGCTCAGCCGGCCGCCGTACTTCACCGCGCTCGCGCTCTGGCCCGACGGGAGCACCTGGGGCGGCGGCGGCTTCTTCGAGGACGACCGCAGGCTGGTCCTCAACTACGGCCGGGTCATCGACGAGCTGAATGGCGGCAAGGGCATCCCCGCCGACTTCTGCGTCACGAGCGTCAGCGAGCACAGGGAGCGCCACGCGGCGACGGACGGTCCCGAGGCGAGCCAGGGCTGGACCCTGAAGGAGCGCGGCTCCGAGGGCGAGCGCGACGTGGACCCGATGATGGCCGTCGTCTTCACGCGGCCGTGGATCCAGACCAGGGTGAGCCCGCGCCGGCCGCGGCTCACCCTCGAGCGCTGGTGGCTGGGGATGTTCGAGGTCAACGGGCCGCACAGCGTCTACAGCTTCAGGCTGGTCGAGACGCCGAAGGGCGCGCACGGGGAGCCGGCCGTCGAGGAGCTCGGCCGCCTCGACTGGGCCGACTGGGACCACGATGGCTCGCTGCTCTTCAGCCGGGACGGGTGCCTGTTCCGTCGCAACCTCACGGGCGGCCCGAGCGAGCCGATGCTGATCGCGGATCTGCGCGATCAGACCTTCGCCAACCTGAGGCCGCCACCCGAGGCGCTCGTCTGGCCGTGATGCGACTGACCATCGACCATGAGGCGCGCGTCGTCGTGCTCGAGGCCGGGGCCGAGGGCACGGGCGAGCGCAAGGGCAAAGGCGAGCGCGAGGGCGAGGGCGAGGGCGAGTCGCGGCTCGAGATGCGGGTGCCCACGCTCCTCGGTGCGATCCACAGCGCCGAGCAGCGCGGCGCGTTCGTGGTGGTGACGACGGACGGCGGCCGGGTCTCGTTCCACGCCGACACGCCGCGAAGAGTCTCGGACCTCACCTGGCGCCAGCGGCACCCGCTCGCCGGCAAGCTCCACTGGCACAGCATCAGGAAGGCGCTCCGGAGGCACTGCCTCCTGCCCGGGCTGGAGGGCAGGGTCGAGTTCTTGATCACGCACTCGCGCTTCTCGAGTGGGGCGCGGTCCTCGAGTGGTGCCGGTGGGGCGGTGCGGGTCGACGGGCAGACGGTGCTCCAGTGCTCGCCCGATGGCCTGCCCGCCCACGAGCTGGGCGCCGCGCTGGCCGAGTATCTCTACCTCCAGCCGGAGCAGGCGCTTCGATCAGCGAACGTGATCGTGGCCTCGCTCGCGCTGCTCGACCGCCGCTTGCCCGCCGCGGCCCTCGAGGAGCGGGGCCGGGCCGCCTTCGCGCACCCGCTGTGGACCGCCTGCCACGACCTGCGTCGTGGCGCGGTGTCAGACGCACCGAAAGCCTGAGAGCCCACGCTGTCAGACCGTCAACACCCGGAGGCGTCCAGGCTGTCAGACCGTGTGCAGGTCGATAGATTCTGGACAGTCCTGAACCGGACGCCTGGCGAAACGCGAAGGAGTCAGGCGGGCGTGCGCTGTCCCGGCGCTGGCACAGGACGTGTATCGCTCCCTGGCGTGATGCTGCTCCTCCGCCTCGCCCTCCAGTCCCTGCTCCGCAGCAAGCTCACCCTGGCGTTGCTCGTCGCCGCGGTCACGGCCGGCGTGGCGTTCCAGATCCCCAACGCGGCCAACCTCGAGGGGTACACGCGGGAGCTGATGCGCCAGGGCATGGCGCGCGCCTCGGGCGACCTGCTGATCGCGCCGCCCCGTGCCGGCGCCATCGAGGAGGTCTCCGCCCTCCTCGGCGCGCTGAGGAGGCACCCCGCGGTCAAGGCGGTCGCGCCGCGCCTGGTCCACGGCGGCGTGATCTCGCGCGCCGGCGAGCATCAGCCGGTGCGGCTGGTCGGGCTGGTGCCCGAGGTCGAGGAGCAGGCCACCCTCTTCTGCCACCGGCTGGCGCAGGGACGCTGCCCCGCGCCCGGGAAGGGCAGCGAGCGCAGCGTGCTCCTCGGCAGCGCGCTCGCCGAGCGCCTCGCGATCCGGACCGGGGAGCGCCTGAAGCTGATCGTCCCCTACGAGGAGCTCGGCGAGGTCCGCTACAGCTCGGCCTGGTACACCGTCGCCGGCGTGCTCGAGGGCGGCGGCGGCTTCTCCGCCGACTCCGACTGCTTCCTGCGGCTCGAGGTGCTGCAGCGGCTGGTCGGCGCCGACGACCGCGCCAGCGCCGTCAGCGTCCAGCTCGCCGACGGGCGCGACGTCGCCGCCAGCGCCGCGGCCCTGCGGCCGCTCGTCGGCGCGCTGCGCGTCAGCCCCTGGTGGGAGGTGAGCGCGTTCGTCGCCGATGCGATCTCCGGCAACCGCGCCATCGGCGCCGTCTCCACGGCGATGGTGATCGCCGCGGTGATGATCCCGGTCTCGGCGCTCCTCTACATCCTCGTCCTCCACGAGCGGCGGAGCATCGCGGTCCTCGGCGCGCTCGGGTTCACGCGCAGGGCGCTCTTCGCCATCTACCTCCTCAAGGCGGCGCTCGTGGGGCTCGCGGGCGCGGTGCTGGGCAACGGGTTCGGCTTCCTCCTCTGCCGCTACTTCCAGGCGCGGCCCATCTTCTCGCACGGCGGGTTCGTGGTGCGGCCGGAGCTCCCCCTCTCGGTGGCGGCGGTCCCCACGCTGGTGCTCTTCGCCGTCACGGTCCTCTCCGGGATCCTGCCGGCCCTGGTGGCAGCCCGCTGCAACGTGGCGAGCGAGCTGCGGGAGGCCTGAACATGCTCTTCGACGTGCAGCGCATCTCGCGACGGTTCGGCCAGGGGAGCGCGGCCGTGGTTGCGCTCGACGAGGTGAGCTTCCGCATCGAGGAGGGCGAGCACGTGGCGATCTCCGGGCCGAGCGGCGGCGGCAAGAGCACGCTCCTCCACGTCCTCGGGCTCCTCGACGGAGAGTTCCGGGGCGAGCTCGCGTTTCGGGGCCGGCCCGTGCGCGGGCTCGACGCCGCGGCCCGCGCTCGCGCGCGGCTGGCGGGGATCGGGTTCGTCTTCCAGAGCTTCCAGCTGCTCGAGATGCTGAGCGTGCGCGACAACGTGGCCCTGCCGTGCTGGCGGTTGCACGGGAGCCGCCGCCGCGCCCGGGCACGCGCCGAGGAGCTCCTCGGCCGCGTCGGGCTCGAGGGCTGCATGACCCAGCGCCCGTCCCGGCTCTCCGGCGGGGAGCAGCAGCGCGTGGCCCTCGCGCGCGCGCTGATCAACGACCCGCCGGTGATCCTCGCCGACGAGCCCACGGGCAACCTCGACGCGGAGAGCACCCGGGCGGTGCTCGAGCTCCTCGGCGAGCTCGAGGCGCAGGGCCGCACGCTGGTGGTGATCAGTCACAACCCGGAGGTGGTCGCGAGAGCGGGGCGCGTGATCGAGCTGCGGCATGGGCGGATCAGCGCGGACACCGGCGACACCCGGACGGTCTGGCACCAGGGGCGTGCCTTGCCCTGACAGACGCGACCCCAGCCGCTGCCGCCGCTCCTTCGACGCTCGACCTTCAGGCTCCGCCGCTCCGCCGGCGCTCGACCTTCAGGCTCCTCCGCTCCGCCGGCGCTCGACCCAGGCTCCTCCGCTCCGCCGGCGCTCGACCTTCAGGCTCCTCCGCTCCGCCGGCGCTCGACCTTCAGGCTCCGCCGCTCCGCCGGCGCTCGACCCAGGCTCCGCCGCTCCGCCGGCGCTCGACCCAGGCTCCTCCGCTCCGCCGGCGCTCGACCCAGGCTCCGCCGCTCCGCCGGCGCTCGACCCAGGCGCCGCCGCTCATCAGCGCGAGGTCATCAGCGCGAGGTCATCAGCGCGAGGTCATCAGCGCG
>JAKLHH010001369.1 GCA_022710245.1 Myxococcota bacterium | reverse complement strand
CTCGGCTTCAGGTCGCGGTGGACGATGCCGCGCTCGTGGACCGCCACCAGCGCCGCGCAGATCTCCCGCACGATGGTGACGAAGAGCGAGACGTCGTCGATCGCCCCCACCCGCTTCAGCCGGGTGGTGAGCGACTCGCCCTGCAGCAGCTCCATCACCAGGAAGGGGACGCCGTCCTCGGTGATGTTGAAGTCGAAGACCTCGACGACGTGCGGGTGCGCGAGGCGGCTCGTCACCTCCGCCTCCCGCCGCAGCCGCGCGATCGCCGCGCGGTCGGCGCGGTCGCCGGAGAGGAACTTCAGCGCGAAGCGGCGAGGCAGCCGGCGGTGGCAGGCCTCGTAGACGGTGCCCATGCCCCCCTCGCCGAGGAAGCGCTCGATGACGTAGGTGCTGTTCAGCACCTCCCCGATGGCGCGCCGGGCCGAGCCGTGCGTCCGGTCCTGGTCCATCGCCGCGTCGGTCGTCGCCTCCTCGCTGGGACCGCCCTGCTCCTCGAGGACGGCGGCCCCCGCCGAGGAGATCAGCCAGCGGCAGTCGGCGCACTCGCTGACGTGCTGCTCCACCTCGCGCGCGGCGTCGGGATCCAGGTGCCCGGAGACGAAGCGGAGCGCCAGGTTTTCGTCGAGGCAGGACACCGATCGGATTCTCGCATCGCCGGGCGACGACGCGCAACTCGCCGGCTCGCGACCGCTCGCGCAGAGAGCACAGGCGCAGCGGCAACAGAGAGGGTCGACTCGGGTGCACGGCGGGGCTAAGATCGCTCCGCATGCGCGCCCGCCACCTGCCAGCGCTCCTCACCGCGCTCGTCCTCGCCGGTTGCCGGCTGCCGCTGCCCTCCCCCTCCGCGCTCGAGGGCGACGCCGGCCAGGGAGAGCGACGGCTCGACCAGCGCGGCGGCGAGGCGAGCAGCTGCGCGCTCCCCGATCCGCCGGGGCCGAACAACACCGGGGTGCCGCCCGGCACCACGCTCACGCCGCTCGGCACCCCCGGTCAGCTCCTGGTCCTCGACCAGGCGAGCGAGGTGGTGAGCGACCGCGAGATCAAGGGGCCGGTGGAGGTCCGCGCGAAGAACGTCACCCTGCGCCGCTGCCGCATCACCACCAGCGACGCGCGACCGTTGCGGGTGGCCGACGGCGCCAGCCTGGTGGTCGAGGATACCGAGATCGCCGGCGGTCCCGGCGGCGAGGGGATCGGCTACGGCTACTTCGAGGCCCGGCGGCTGAACGTCCACGGCACCAGCGACGGGATCGCCGCCGACGAGCACGCGGTGATCGAGGCCTGCTGGATCCACGACCTCGCCGCCAGCGGCGGCGGTATGGCCGGGGTCTTCTCCACCGGCGGCAGCACGGTCACCGTCCACGGCAACACCATCACCGGGGACAGCGGCCACTCGGCGATCGCCGCGCGCAACGACAACGGCGCGGTCCAGAACCTCACCGTGGAGGCCAACCTGCTGGACGCCGGCAAGACCATCGTGAGCCTCTCGGGCAACCTGCAGGGAACGCGGGTCATCGGAAATCGGTTCGGTCGCTCGGGCACGCCGCTCACCTGCTGTGGTAACGACCCCTCCTCGACCGTCCAGGGCAACCTCTACGCCGACACCTGCGCACCCGTGCCCGGGCAGTAATTGCGGTTAGTTCGAAGATCGTAACGAAACCTCTGCACAGGATCGCCTCCTGCCGCTCTTGTCTCTCAGAGACCCTCTGAGAGAGGAACCCATCATGCGTACCCACGCTCACCTGATCGCTCTGACCCTGGTCCTGGCAGGCTGCGGCGGCGACCTCGGCGCGACCGCGCAGCCGGGCACGACGCTCCCCGGCGAGGCCTGCACCGACCCGCAGCGCTGCTGCAGCGCGGAGCAGATGGTCTGCACCGGCGACCCCGACAAGGGCACCGTCTGCCACTGCTCGACGCTCTGGGACTGCTCGAAGAACCCGCAGAAGTGCGAGCAGGCGCTCCCCACCCCGACTGGCGGCGCGGCCTGGAGCTGCAGCTGGAGCGCGAGCGCGTACACCTGCACCGCGAAGGGCACGGCGGGGACGCCCCCCGGCGGCAGCGGCTGGAGCTGCACCTGGGTCGCGGGCGACTCGAGCTGGAGCTGCACCGCGAGCTTCCCGCCGAACCCGAGCAACACGCCCGAGGGCGGGGCCGCGTGGCGCTGCGGCGTCGACGGGGAGTTCCTGACCTGCGAGCGCCAGACCCCCGGCAGC
>JAKLHH010001368.1 GCA_022710245.1 Myxococcota bacterium | reverse complement strand
CCGCCGGGTCGGAGAGGTCGCGGCGCTGGCTGAGGTGCGCCATGGTCAGGTGCTGGTCGACGAGGAAGCGCACCTCGTCCTGCTCCTCGGGGCTGAGCCCGAGCCGCGCGGCGACCCCCACGGCGAGCCGCGCGCCCTTCTCCGCGTGCTTGCGGCCGAGGGGCTTGGCGACGTCGTGGAGGAGCGCCGCGACGAAGAGCGAGGTCGGCCGCTCGAGCCGCGCGATCAGCTCGACGGCCGTCGGGTGCTCCTCGAGGTGCTCGCCGCGCCGCCAGGCCTTGAGCAGCGCGACCACGTAGAGCGTGTGCAGGTCCACCGTGTAGACGTGGTAGAGGTCGTGCTGGATGCGGCCGGTGCAGGCCTCGAGCTCGGGGATCACCGCCGCGACGACGCCCGCGTCGTGCGCGTCGATGAGGATGGTCGCGTCGCCCGCCCGCTCCGGCGAGCAGAGGAGGTCGAGCCAGAGCGCGGCGGCGCGCGGGTCGGCCGGCAGCTGCGCCCCCGGATCGTCGGCGACGGCCTCGGCGAGGACATCGCGCGTCTGCCAGTGGAGCGGCAGGCCGCGGTCGCGCGCGACCTGGAAGGCGCGCACGATCTCCGCCGGCTCCTCCCAGAAGCGGCCCGGCTCGCGGCTGCGCACGACGCCGCCTGCGACGACCAGGTGCTCGTCCTCGGCGTCGGTCACCGGCTCGCCGCCCGGCGCCGCGGTCCAGTCCTCCTGGCTGCAGCGGTCGAGGAGCCCCTCGCTCTCCAGCACCACGTTGCGCGCGTGCCGGTAGTAGGCGTGCATCAGCCGCTCGACCGCCGGCGCCACCGCCGAGGCGTGGCGCTTGACGCCGAAGACCTCGACGGCGGGGAAGAGCCGCGGCGCCAGCGCCTCCTGCAGCTCGAAGAGCAGGTGGTCCTGCGGCCGGCCCGCGTGCAGGTGCATCGAGAGGCGGAGCGCGCGGAAGAACTCCTGCGCCTCCTGCAGGAGCTTGACCTGGCGCGCGGTCGCGCCGCCGACCGAGGAGAGCTGCCCGAGGTCGCCGACCCCGAAGCGCGCCTTGGCGGCCCAGAGGCCGATGTTGAGGTCGCGCAGGCCCCCCTTGCCGTGCTTCAGGTTGGGCTCGAGGAGGTAGACGGTCTCGCCGAAGCGGCGGTGGCGCGCCGCGCGCTCGGCGCGGAGCTTGCCGATGAAGCGGCTCACCTCGGGGCCGAAGAACTCGCGCAGCGCCGCGGCGTAGAGCGCGTGCATCGGCCCCTCGTCGCCGGCGAGCAGGCGCGCGTCGAGGAGCGCGGTGCAGACGGTGAGGTCCTCGGCCGCGAGCTTGAGCGTCTCCTCCAGGCCGCGGACCGCGTAGCCGACGGTGACCTGCGCGTCCCAGAGCGGGTAGATGACCTGCTCGACGAGGCGCGTGGAGAGCTCGTCCTCGCCGCGCTCGTAGAGCACGAGGAGGTCGAGGTCGGAGAAGGGGAAGACCTCGCAGCGGCCGTAGCCGCCGAGCGCGACCAGGCTGAGCATGGAGGCGGTGGGGATGCGGGCCGCGCGGTAGAGCTCGCCGATCAGCGCGTCGTAGCGCTGGCAGAGGCGGGCCATCAGCTCCGCGGGGCGCTCGCCCTGGCGCGCCCCCTCCTCCAGCTCCTGGCGCGCGGCGCGGACCCACTCCGCGCACAGCTTGCGACGCTCGGCCTCACCCAGCCGCTCGAGGGCCTGGTGCTCGTCCCAGACGGGTGCCATGCCCTGTGCTGTACCACCGGACGGGGCGAGGCTCCACTGGAATCCCGCCGCGTGAGAGAGCGAGGGTCGGGACCCAGGTGTGGCCCTTCGCCGCGTGAAAGAGCGAGTCGAGGCGCGTCGACCTCACTTCGACGTGGTCATGCGTGGCGCAGGTGCCCGGGGTGCGGTCGGCTTCCGGGTCGGTTTCGGGGCTGCGGTCTGCCGGGTCGGGATTCCTGGCCAGCCACTGACGGTGGGCCTTGCGACTGGCCAGCCGCGGACGACGGGCTTCGCGACCGGCCAGCCACGAGAGCCGAGGGCGCTCTGGCGCGGGGCGCTGTCTCTGGCAACGGCCGGGGTGGCCACGAAGAGCATCGCGGCAAAGAGACCAACAATCAGAGTGCGCATCATCGTCCTCTCCTTCGTGAGTGCTCGGGGTTTGCAACTCGTGGGCCACGCACGTCAGGATGATCCGAGACCCGAGGGGGCCCGATCTTGGTGCTGTTGTGGTCC
>JAKLHH010001367.1 GCA_022710245.1 Myxococcota bacterium | reverse complement strand
GACCCGGCTCTCCACCAGCGCGCGCTTGCGCGCGGCGCTCCAGCGTCCGGCGAAGAGGTTCTCGCCGGCGAGGTTGACGACGCCGTCGACCCCCGAGAGCGCGTGCGCGAGCGCGTCGTCCCCGGCGGCGAAGGGCAGCAGCTCCACCTCGGCGCCGAGCGCCGAGCGACCACGCTCGAGCGAGCGCACCCAGGCGAGCAGCTGGTGCCCGTCGCGGCGCAGCCGCGCGACGAGCGCCCGCCCGACGAACCCGGTCGCCCCGGTCAGCAGCAGCTTCATCGCGCACCCTCCGCCAAACTATGACGCGGCGCTCTCCGGCACGCCACGCCGGGGAGCGCGCGGACGCTCGCGAGCGGAGCGGGATCAGCGGGAGGTGCGCGCCGCCACGCCACGCGGAGCCGGATCAGCGAGGGCGCGGAGGCAGACCGGCGAAGCGCGCCGCCAGGCGGAGCGGATCAGCGGGAGGTGCGCGCCGCCACGCGCGCCCCGGCGCCACGCCGGCGGGTCTGCGCCGCGCCCCACGGCGGTGGGGGGAGACGGTCGAGGAGCGGGCCGAGCTCGAGCTCGAAGCGGCCGGCGGTGCCGGCGCCGTCATCGACGAGCCCGTAGCAGAGGAGCTTGCGGGCCGCGGCGTCCCAGGCGAGCGCGGCCCCGGCGGGGCCCAGCGCCTCGAGCGCGGGGCGCGCCGGACCGGCGGCAGGGTCGATGGCCGCGATGGGCAACCAGCGGCCCTCACCGTGGGTCGCGACCAGGCAGCGCCGGCGGCTCCAGCGCACGAGGAGGAGGTGGCCGGTCGGTGCGTCGTGCGCGAGCAGCCGGAGCCCCGCCTCGCGCTCGCGCTCGAGCCGCTCGGGGAGCAGACGCCAGCCGTTCCCCTCGAGGAGCCAGCTCTCCCCGCTCGCGCCCTCCTCGTCGGCCGCGTCGACGAGCAGCAGCCCACGGTGCCCCGGGTGCCAGAGGAGCGCTCCCCCCTCGCCCAGCGGGTGCGGCCCGTCCTCGGCGACGCGCCCCCAGCGACCGCTCCAGCTCCAGGTCTCGCGGGCGAGGCCGCGGCGGCGCCCCTGCTGGCGCCCGCCCGTCACCAGCAACCGCCCGAGCGCCGGATCCCAGGCGACGGCCACGCCCGCGCGACTGCCCCAGCCGGCCGGCCCGTCCGCCGCGCGCTCGAGGACGCCCCCGCGCACGCGCCAGACCGCGCCGTCGACGCCGAGCCCGAAGAAGCCCTCGTCCGAGGCGACCCAGCCGCGCGCCGAGGGAGCGCTGCCGAGGTAGCTGGTGGCGCGGCCCGCGCGAGTGCCGCCGCGCAGCGCCCGCGGCCGCGGCTCCTCGAGGTGCACCTCCCCCTCGGACCAGCGCTGGCCAGCGAGCAGCGTGCCGGTGGACGCCCAGGCAGCCACGACCGGCTCGAGGATCGGTGGACCGGCAGGGCCGAGCCCCTCGTCGTCGAGCCGCGCGAGGAAGAGGGTGGGCGCGCTGGCGCGGAGCCGCGCCGCGAAGAAGTAGAGGCGGTCCTCGCCGGCGTGGTGGGCGGCCGCGGCGGCGGCGACGGGTCCGTCCTGCGCCGAGCGCTGCCAGCGCTCGCCGGCGAGGGACCAGAGCTCCGCCGCCTCCCCTTCCCGGGGCCAGTGGAGCAGCAGGGGCCCGCCGCCGGGACCCGTCGCGAGCTGCCTGGCGGCGGTCCGCCGCGCGAGACCACGCGGCAGCCGCGGGAGCGACGACCAGCGCTCGCCGTCCCAGGCCGCTGCCTCGCCGCCACAGGCGAGCCAGACGACCACGCCTCGCCGTGCGTCCCAGCACGCCAGCCCGCGAGCGCCCGGCGCTGGCGGCCCGGCCTCGACCCACGCCCCGTCCCGCAGCTCGCGGACCGGCCCAGCGCCCAGCACCACCAGCGCGCCCCGGCGCGGGTCGTGGACGAGCGCGTCGTCCTCGGAGAGCACGGGCGCGGCGACGAGCCGCCGGAGCTGCAGCTGGCCGTCGCCGGCCGGCGAGGCGACCAGCGCCCGGCCTCGCTCGCCGGCCGCGATCAGCGCCGGCCCGCTCCCGTCGACGAAGCAGCCGCGCAGCGGCGCTTGCCGCGGCACGCCCAGCGCGTCGGGACCGGCCCGGAGCTCGAAGCGATGCCCCTCCACCTGCTGCCAGAGCCCGCGCCCCTCGCCCCCGTCGAGGAGCAGCCAGAGGCGGCGTCCCGCGGGGTCGTAGCGGAGGGCCACGCTCCCG
>JAKLHH010001366.1 GCA_022710245.1 Myxococcota bacterium | reverse complement strand
TCTACCGCGGCCCGGAGCGCTGAATCGGAGTCGTGGAGACAGGGCTGCGCGGCCGCTCAGCGCGCCGGCAGCTTGAGCGACACCGCCGTGACGTCGCCGTCCTTGATCTCGATCGTCTTCTGCACCTTCGGGGTGCCCTTGCCCTCGCCGCGGGCCTCGAGCCGATAGCGCCGCGCCGGCAGCGGGAGCTTGCTCAACGGCGCGGGGCCCAGCGCCTTGCCGTCGAGGAAGAGCTGCGCCGGCCGGTCCACCTCGACGACCAGGAAGCCGGTCGGGCCGCGCCTGACGCCGCGGGCGAGGAGGATCGCGATGATCTCCCTGCGCTCGTTCGCCTTGACGGCGACGGTCTCGCGGTAGGTCTCGAAGCCGTCCTTCTCCACCTCGAGGAGGTGGTTGCCCGCGTCCACCCTGAACTCGTCCGGCGTGGTGCCACGATCCTCGCCGTCGATCTTCACCCGCGCCCCCTTGAAGAGGCCGCTGGTCACCATGAGCTGCCCCTGCAGGCGCCGCAGCTCGACCTGCTGCTCCAGGGCGCGCCCGCGCTCGAAGTTGAGAGTGAGGGAGAACGGCGTGAAGCCCTCCTTGACGAGCACCAGGTCGAGCCGCTCGCCGGCCGGCCGCTCGATCGTCAGCGGGGTCTCGCCGAGGCGCGCCGCTCCCTCGCGGAGCACCGCCGCGCCGCTCGGCGTCGAGCGGAGCATCACCTTGCCGGTCGACGGCCCCTGGTCCGGCCGCGCGGGCTGCTTCGTGCCGCAACCGCAGGCGACGAGCAGGCAGACGAGCAGACAGCGGCCACAGCGCGGGCTCACGATGAGTACTTCTCCAGCTCCGGCCTCAGCTGGCGCCCCATCAGCGCCCCCACCGCCTCCATCGGAGCCAGCCCCTGGTAGAGGACCGCGTGCACCGCCTCGGTGATCGGCATCTCGACGCCGAGCCGTCGCGCGAGGTCGTGGCACGAGGCCGCGGTCCGGATCCCCTCGGCGACCGTGCGCGTCTCTGCCTGGATCTCGGCGAGCGTGCGCCCGCGTCCGAGCGCGAGCCCGACGGCGCGGTTGCGCGAGAGCTCCCCGGTGCAGGTCAGCACGAGGTCGCCCATCCCGGCGAGGCCCGCGAGCGTGAGCGGGTTCGCCGCCTTCGCCACCGCCAGCCGCGTCACCTCGGCGAGGCCCCGCGTGATCAGCGCGGCCGCGGCGTTGTGCCCGAGCTGCAACCCGGCGGAGACGCCGGTGGCGATGGCGATCACGTTCTTCGCCGCGCCGCCCACCTCGACTCCCGGCAGGTCGTCGCTGGTGTAGATGCGGAGCCGCTCGCCGGCGAGCGCGCGCTGCACCGCCGAGGCCGCCTCCGGGCTGCGCGAGGCGACCACCACCGCGGTCGGCTGCCGCCGGGCGACCTCGAGGGCGAAGCTCGGCCCCGAGAGGACGCAGAGCCCCGCGTGGAGGCGGCGCGGGATCACCTCGCGCAGCACCTCCGCCATGGTCGCCAGCGTGATCGTCTCGATGCCCTTGGTCGCGCTGACCAGGAGCGGCTCCCCCGTGAGGTGGGGCGCCGCGCGGGTCCAGAGCTCACGGACCACGTGCGACGGCACCACGGAGAGGAGGAGCTCCTGGCCCCGCACAGCCCGGGCGAGGTCGTCCGTCGCCGTCAGCGGCGGCAGCTCCACGCCGGCGAGGTACGTCTCGTTGACCCGTCCAGCATTGATCTGGCGCGCGACCTCCGGTTCGAAGGCCCACAGCGTGACCTCGTGCCCTGCCTCCACGGCCACCTTGGCGAGCGCCGTGCCCCAGCTCCCTGCCCCGATCACCCCGACCTTCACCTGGTCACCTCCGCGGCGGGCGCTGCCACCGCCTCGAGGGCGCGGTTGCGACCCGCGTGCTTGGCCCGGTAGAGCGCGTCATCGGCGGCCTGCACCAGCCCGTGGGGCGTGGCGGCGTGGTCCGGACAGGCGGCCACGCCAAGGCTGATCGTCACCCGCCCGAGCGGCTGCGCCGTGCCATGGACGAAGTCGTGCTCCTCGACCCGCCGGCGGACCGACTCGGCGACCCGCGCCGCCGCGGCGAGCTGCGTGTCGATGAGGAGGACCGCGAACTCCTCACCGCCGTAGCGGGCGACCACGTCGCTCCGGCGCCGCCCGTCGGAGAGGATCGCCGCGACCTCGCGCAGGACCGCGTCGCCCGCCGGGTGGCCGTTGCCGTCGCCGTAGTGCTTGAAGTGATCGACGTCGATCATCAGCA
>JAKLHH010001365.1 GCA_022710245.1 Myxococcota bacterium | reverse complement strand
CGCCAAGTCGGCACTGCGCGCCAAGTCGGCACTGCGCGCGAAGTCGGCACTCCAGCGCGCCAGGTCGGCGCCAAGTCGGCACTCCAGCGCGACCCGCTCTTCTCAGCGCATCCGTCAGCGCTCGCAGCACCCCCCACGAACGCTTCTCCAACCTGATGTCTGCGTTCCACCGGATGGACACACACTGGACTGGCGGCGACCTCGCCGCCACGTGACCGACGAGCGGCACCGCGCGGCGAGCTCGGGAGCGCGCCCCGATGGGAGGCACACCGTTCGGGCTACGGCCGCGTCCACTTGGACGGCGCGAGCCCGCCTCCCAGGCTCCGCTGCCTGAGCAGCTCGTCGAGGATCGGCTTGAACGCCCGGAAGTGATCGACCGGCAGCCGCAGCGTCACGTCGAGCTGCGTCCGGGTCGCGTTGACGCCCCAGTCGAGCGAGGGCGCGCTCGCCACCTTGCGGTCCTTCAGCGCCGCCGCGATCTTCTCCGCCTCCTCGATGCCGGAGCCCTCGAACCAGCGCGCCAGCCCGAGGAGCGAGACGAAGAGCATCCCGATCCGGCTCGGCCCCGCGGTCGCCGCCCGGCGGAAGGCGGGCTGCTCGGCGAGCGGCCCCTCCACCTTGCCGCCGGCCGCGCCCTCGGCGAGCTGCTCGAGCTGCGCCTCCACGTCCTTGCCCGCGGTGAAGAGCGCGAGCTCGCCGACGACCGCCCAGCCGAAGCTGAGCCGCTCGCCGAGGAGCCGGGTCAGCTGGTCGTGGTGCTCCTCGGGGTAAGGGACGCGGAGCTCGTAGATCGTCCCCTTCGCGTCCTTGTGCGAGAAGGCGCGCCTCTCCAGCTTCGGCCGCCGCTTCTGCTTCTTGCTGGGCGCGGCCGCTTCGCCCGACCGCCCAGCTGCGGCGGTCCCCTCGCTCAGCCAGTCGGCGGCCGCGGCGAGCAGGCGCTCGAGCGCCGCGCGGACCTCCTTCGCGCCCTTCACCTTCGCCACCGCCGAGACCCCGACCCCGCTCCCGGCGCCGCCGCGGTGGAGCGCCAGCGTCAGGTCGCCGCTGAAGCGCTCGCCCAGCTCGATCAACGCGGCCTGCAGCCGCGACGCCTGCGCCGGCTCGCTCCTCGAGAAGAGGCCGCGCACGGTGGTGGTCCAGCTCTTCTGCCGCTCGGCCGCCGCCTCCGGGTTGCTGCGGTTCGAGAGGACCAGCCAGCTCGAGCCCGGCATGATCTCCTGGCCGAAGACCGGCCCCGGCTGCTGCCGCTTGACGATCCCGTGCAGCAGCCCGCCGGGCCGCGCCTCGCCGCGCACCGCCAGCGTGAGCTGCGAGGAGTCCACGTCCGCCGTGATGATCAGCTCGCGCATGCTCCGCAGCACGGAGAGGTAGTGCTGCACGGCGTCCTGCGCCGCGTCGGCCACCGGCGCGCGATCGATGGCCGCGCCCGGCGCGCTGCTCGCGCGCACGCGCTCGAGCGCCCGCGCCACGTCGCGGTCGAGGTCGCGCGCGGGGCCACGAAAGAGGTTCTCCACCATCACGTGGACGGCCAGGTCGTAGCTCGGCGGGCGCGGCACCAGGTTGCGCTCGAGGAAGGCGCGCGTGAGGTCCAGCGCCTTCTTGCTGGACGGCGCGATCGCGTGCTTGTCGGTGAGCAGCAGCCTGAGCGGCTGGCCCTCCTCGCCCTGCTTCGGGGTGTAGAGGACCAGGTCCCCCTCGCTGCCCGCCCGCTGCATGCGGCGCGAGAGCGCTCCCTCGAGCTCCTGCCGCGAGCGGAGCGGAAAGACCGCCACCCCCGGGTCTCGCTCGCCGACCTGCTTCTCGTCGAGGATCACCATCCAGAAGGTGCCGCCCGGATCGAGCGCGCCGAGGAGGTCCGTCGGCAGCCGCGTGCGGCGGGCGAGGAGGTCGAAGACGGCAGCGCGGTCGAGCGGGAGCGGGGTGAAGACCCGGGCGATGGAGAGGAGGTCGTCGACGCTGCTCCCCGGGTTGCGGAGCCCGATGGTGGCGAGCACCTCCTTCGGCACCTCGATCGGCCGGCCAGGCGTCGCCGACTGCTTCGTCTGCCCGGCCGGCTTCTCGCGGCGACAGCCGCCCAGCCCCAGCAGCAGGGCGAGGATTGCCACGCCCGCGGTCCGCGCTACTATGGGAGCGGCGCCGCGCAGGTAGGGCGGTCGCGCGCAGCTGCCGCGACCAACGATGGGAGCGGCGCCGCGCAGGTAGGGCGGTCGCGCGCAGCTGCCGCGACCAACGATGGGAGCGGCGCCG
>JAKLHH010001364.1 GCA_022710245.1 Myxococcota bacterium | reverse complement strand
GGGTGAGCTCGAGCAGCCGGGTGAGCTCGAGCAGCCAGGTGAGCGCGAGCAGCCGGGGTGAGCGCGAGCGGCCGGGTGAGCTCGAGGAGCCGGGTGAGCTCGAGCGGCCGGGTGAGCGCGAGCGCGGGCGGTGAGCTCAGGGCCGCGTCTTGCCCCCGGCGAGGAGCGCGTCGATGCGCGCCATGCTCGCGTCGATGCGCACCGCCAGGTCGTCGAGCCGCGAGGCGTGCTCGTCGAGCCAGCGCTGCATCAGCCCGATGCGTCCCCACTGGCTGTCGAGGTCGGAGTCGAGCTTGTTGATGACCAGCATGAGCTGCGCGGCGTCCTGTCCCATGTCGCCAGGCTACCGATCCGGATCGTGCGCCGCAAGTATTTGTCGCGGCGCCGCCGAGGTCGGGCGATCGGGCGAAGCTGCCGCGACCAACCACAGCTCGCGCCTCGCGCCGTCGAGACGAGCGTCGCTCGCGCATCTGATCGATCTCACTCTGGAATCGATCGTCGACGGAGAAGGCCCGGCGCGTCGATTGACCGGCGATCCCCCAGGGTGTTACGTTGGGCCTCCATCGATCGCGTGGCTCCCATTACGAGATGGCTGACGAGGGCCCCAAGGTAGTGCCTCTCCAGCAGGCCTGGCGCCGCTTCCTGGTGCGTGGCTCCCGCCTGCTGCAGGAGGGAGACTTCGGGCGCGCCGCCGAGGCCTTCGCGCGCTCGCTCGAGCAGGCGCCCGACGAGCCGCAGGTGCTCCTCGCGCTCGGCCGCGAGCGACTCCGCCAGGGCCGCTTCGACGAGGCCGAGCCGCTGCTCCGCCGCGCCCACGCGCGCGACCCCCGCAGCCCCGCCGCGGCCGCGCTGCTGGCGCGGCTGCTCGGCCTGCACCAGCGCCGCCTCGAGGAGGCCTTCGAGGTGGTGCACCACGCGCTGGCGGACTGCGCCGACCCGGCGCCGCTGCAGGTGATCCGCGGCGAGCTCCTCCTCGAGCAGGGCGCCTGGAAGGAGGCTCGCGCCGCCTTCGCCCAGGCGCTCCAGGACCCGCGCTCCGACGAGGCAGCGCGGGTCGGGCTGGCGCGGGCCTTCAACCTGGAGGGCATCGCGCTCGGCGAGTCCGGTGAGCCCGAGCCCGCGCTCTTCGCCTTCAAGCGCGCCGCCGACCTCGACCCCGCCTGGTCCGGCCCGCACGTCAACATGGGCGTCGTGCTCGGCCGGCTCGGGCGCCAGCAGAAGGCCGCCCTGGCCTACCAGGCGGCGCTCGCGCGGGACCCGGACAACCCGGTCGCCTACTTCAACCTGGGCACCGCGCTGCACGAGCTCGGCCGCCACGCGGAGGCGGTGCGCACCTTCGAGGAGCTGATCCTCCTCGCGCCGGACTACCCCCACGTGCGTGGCGCGCTGGCCAACGTGCTCGGCGAGCTGCGCGAGCTCGATCGCGCCATCGCCCTCTTCCTCGAGGAGCTCGAGGTGGACGAGCGGTGCGCGAGCTGCTGGTCCGGTCTCGGGCTCGCCTACGTCTGCAGCGGCAACGCGACGCGCGGCGAGCGCTGCCTGCTCCGCGCGCTCGAGGTGGACCCGGGCTACTTCAACGCGCTCCACAACCTGGCCGCGCTCTACGCGGCGCAGGGCCGCGTGGAGGCCGCGCAGGCCATGCTGAAGCGCGCGCACGGCATCGACCCCGAGCGCACCTCCTCGCTGCTCGCGTCGGACGAGCGCCTCGCCGGCCTCGACGCGCGGGACGAGCGCGCCCCCACGCGCTCCTGACGCTCACCGCCCTCGACGCCCAGGACGAGCGCGCCCCCACGCGCTCCTGACGCTCACCGGCCTCGACGCGCAGGACGAGCGCGCCCCCACGCGCTCCTGATGCTCGCTGCCCTCGACGCGCAGGACGAGTGCACCCCCCACTCGCTCCTGATGGCTCACCGCCCTCGACGTGCAGGGTGAGCGCGCCCCGGCTGGTGCTGATCCCCGATCTACTATTGATCTCGTCTGCGAGGTCGGCGCGTGGGCCGCGCCGCGGCGCTCAACGCCGCCGACCGAGCTCGACCTCGAGGTCGCGGTCGACGTCGCGCTGGCGCACCGTCTCGCGCTTGTCGTACTGCTTCTTGCCCTTGGCGAGGCCGAGCTGCACCTTCGCCTTGCCGCCCTTGAAGTAGAGCTCGAGCGGCACCAGGGTGAAGCCGCGCTCGGCGAGCTTCACCGAGAGCCGGCGGATCTCCGCGCGGTGCAGGAGCAGCTTCCGCTCGCGGCGCGGCTCGTGGTTGA